>CALFOL010000546.1 GCA_937919915.1 uncultured Planctomycetaceae bacterium | reverse complement strand
CCTGAAGCACGGGGTGGTCATTCATTATGTGCGATTATTTGTGAGCGGGTGCTTGGTTTTTCTGGCCACTCGACGTCCATGGCAGGCCGACCGTTTCTCCGGCTTGAGTAATCGCGTTCGCCAGTGACTGGTCTCCGTAGATCTGTGCAACGGCAATCATCATTACGGTTCCGGAAAGGCTGCGGCCGAAGATCAGCGGGCCACTGTCGACATCGCCAGATCCTGAGACTCCGGAAGGGTATTCTAAAACGCAGGGGGCTCCTGCGAACATGGTGAGAAACCGAGTACGAAACAGTTCGTACTGTGCTTTAGCAAACTCTGGATCAATGTCGGGCAGCAGGCGAAGAATGATTCCCTGCGATGTGGCTCGGGTAACTCCCACACGGCGGCCGTCGGGAAGTGATGCGGTATGAGGCAGCAATCCTGTTTTCGGATCAAGTCGTTCGCGTGCTGCGGTCAGCCACTTTGTGATCGTTTCGCTGTAGCGGCCTTCTTTGGTAATGGCCAATACAATCGCAGATTGAGAAAGACGACCAGCACCACCACCAATCGCCAGAACCAAATGCAGCCCCACCGAATCAGCTTTCGTAGATTTGTGACGTGAGAGACCATACTTGACTGTGACCGGTGAAACGTGACGGCAACGATAAGAACGTGGCGTCAGGCCAGGATCTCTTGAATGACGTTACCGCTGACGTCGGTCAGGCGATAGTCGCGCCCCTGAAAACGGTAGGTGAGCTGTTTGTGATTCAGACCCAACAAGTGCAGTGCGGTGGCGTGCAGATCGGGAACGGACACTTTGTTTTCGATTGCGTGATAACCGAATTCATCAGTCGCTCCGTGAATGGTTCCGCCTTTGATTCCGCCACCAGCCATCCACATCGTGAAACCGCGTGCATGGTGGTCACGTCCCAGGCCGCCTTCTGCCGTCGGAGTCCTGCCGAACTCGCCACCCCAAATCACAAGCGTTGTGTCCAGCAAGCCACGTTGCTCAAGATCGTTCAACAGCGCCGCGATTGGACGATCCGTCTCGGCACAGTGTAGACGATGGTTCTTCTCCAGATCGTCGTGAGCGTCCCAGGCGCGCGGACCTTCATTGCCTCCGCTGTACAGCTGAACAAAGCGAACGCCACGTTCAATAAGCCGCCGCGCTAACAGACAATTGCGACCAAAATGCTGCGTCACCTTTTCAGTCAAACCGTACGCGTCGTGAACATACTTCGACTCTTTCGACAAATCGACGGCTTCCGGAGCGCGCGATTGCATACGAAAGGCCAACTCGTAAGCCGCAATCCTCGCTTCCAATTCCGCTTCACCGGGATTCGCGTCGGCATATTGCTGATTCCAGCGGGCAAGTAGATCGAGCTGACCCCGCTGCCGCCGCGGAGACACGCCGGGCCGAGGTCGAACGTAGGCAATCGGCTCACCCGACGTTCGCAGCGGTACCGCCTGATGGCTGGCTGGCAGAAACCCGGACGACCAGTTCAGCGATCCGTTGACCGGGGCGCCCTGGTGATCCATCATCACGACGAATCCCGGCAGTTCATTGCACTCACTTCCCAGGCCGTACGTCACCCATGATCCCATTGCGGGATGCCCGGACATGATCGAACCAGACTGCATCTGAAACAACGCCGGGCCGTGGTTGTTGCTTTCGCAGTGCATCGACCGAATCACGCACAGCTTATCGGCATGCTTTGACAGTTCCGGAAACTGATTGCAGATATCGATCCCGGACTCACCGTGTCTGGCGAATCGAAAGGGGCTCTTTTTTGCGAAGGGCTTTGTCTTGCCCGACATGAACACGTCTTCTTTGCTGAAGACCGGAATTTCTTTTCCGTCCCATTTGTCGAGTGCGGGTTTCGGGTCGAACAAATCAACGTGACTTGGCCCGCCATACATGAACAGGAAGATGACCTGCTTCGCTTTGGGAGCAAAATGAGTCGCCTGAGTTGCGAACGGATTGCTCGATTCGGCACCCAGCAATCCTTCCTGTGCCAGCATAGAAGAGAGCGCGAGATTGCCGAACGCCGCACCGGTGGACGCCAGGGCCTGTCTGCGGCTGAATTGATTAGTCGACATAAACAAACTCGCTCAAATTCATCAACACATGGCAAAAGTCAGTGAGAGCCTGATGGTCCACTTCGGGTTCCGGAACTCCGTCGGAAATCAACGTATCATGTTGCGTCTTCAGAAACTGCAGTCCGTGTTGAATTCGATTCTCATCCGGCTCGCTGCCAAGCGCGATTTGCAGTGCCAGGGAAACCTGAGCGGACTGATCGTCGCCGGCCTGCTGTTGAGTTCGACTGGCAAAATCAGACGCCTGCTGAGCAATGAAGTCATCATTCATCAGTACCAGCGATTGTGTTGGCACGAGGCTGTTTTCTCGTCGCGCACAACTGTGAGCGGTCGACGGAGCCCCGAACATTTCCATCATCGGCAGCTGCAATTGTCGTTTGACGTAAATGTAGACGCTTCGCCGCCAATGTTCTGCGGACTCCTGCTTAATCTGCGGCCACTTGTTGCGCTGACTGGCTTCCAGTAGTTCCGGGCGAATTCGTGGCTTAATTCCCGGTCCGCCCATTTTTAAATTCAAGTTGCCGCCAACGGACAGAAAGGCATCTCGCAGCGCTTCGGCTTCCAGGCGGCGTTTGTTCATTCTCCACAGCAGCAAATTATCCGGGTCCTGCCGTCGTGTTGCCTCCACGGTTGTCGAAGTTTGGCAATACGTGGAGGACGTCACGATTGCTCGATGCAGCGATTTCCAGCGTCCGTTGTCGAGTATCAGGCGGCTTGCCAGATAATCCAGCAACTGCGGATGTGTCGGTGGCTCGCCAAGTTTGCCGAAGTTACTGGGAGTCGCCACAAGTCCGCGGCCGAAATGGTAGTGCCAAATGCGGTTGGCGAGCACGCGCCAGGTCAACGCGTTTTGCTCGTCGGTAATCCAGCGGGCCAGCTGAAGTCGAGTCTTCGGTGAATCCACACGATCATCTGCCGCCAGGACTCGCGGAACCGACGGCTGAACAAGCGGCCCTTTGTTTCGAACATTACCGCGCCACAGGATGTTGGTTTCCGTTGGCTTGTTACCGAAGCTGGTGAGGACCATCGCCACCGCCTGCTCGGCGGTTTTGGTGCTCGGTTTGGTGGGGCTCGGAGTAAGTTTCGGCTGAGCAGAAGCCAGGGAGTCGAGCGTGAGTTGCTGCTTACTGGTATCGCGAAAGTAGGCCAGCAACGAATAGTAGTCGCGCTGAGTCAGCGGATCGAACTTATGATCATGGCAGCGTGCACAGCCGATCGTGAGACCCAGAAAAACGTTGCTGGTCGTGGAGATGACGTCGTCCAGCTGATCCATCGCGTATTGCTGTTTGGCCAAGCCACTGCCCATGTTGTCTTCGTTACTGGGGCCATTGCGGCCGAAGGCGGTCGCCACCCAACTGTCAGCCGTCGGATGTTCAAGCTGGTCGCCTGCCAGTTGTTCGGTCACAAACTGCGCATACGGCTTGTCCTGATTAAAGCTATTAATGACGTAGTCGCGATATCGCCAGGCGTTGGGTCGATCGATGTCGCTGTGGAAGCCACTGGAATCGGCATAGCGAGCGAGATCGAGCCAATGTCGCGCCCAGCGTTCGCCATAACGGGGCGAAGCCAGCAGTTCGTCGACGACTCGTTCGTAGGCGTCGGGCGCAGCATCGGCAAGAAAGGTCGCTAACTGTTCCGGAGTCGGTGGGAGGCCGATAAGGTTGCAGTAAACCCTGCGTAACAGTGTGGGCTTCGAAGCGCGTTCGCTGGGAACAAGCTGCTTCTGTTCCAGCTTGCTAAGCACGTATTGATCGATCGGCGAGCGAGCCCAGTCTTTGTTATCCACTTCGGGGGCTTTCGCCGTCGACAAAGGTCGAAACGCCCAATGGTTGCGATCCTCGTCAGTGACGATGTTTCTTCCAACAACGGTGTTCAGATCGAGTTGTGCTACCCACGTGCTGATCGTCGCGATCTCAGCGTCGGTCAATTGAGCCTCCGGAGGCATGTGCGGCTCAGCGTCTTTGACCAGCACATGCAGCAGCAGACTTGCCTGCGGATTTCCCGGAATCACAATTGGTCCACTGGTTGCTCCGGCCAGCACGCCGAGGCCTGTCGTCATCGTCAGAGCGGCTTCCGGTTCTTCATCACCGTGGCAGTCGAGGCAATGTTTCTTAAGCAGCGGCTGCACAGACTTTCGAAACAAGTCGTCAACGTCAGGCTTATCAGCGCTGCCATTTGCAGGAGTCGCCAATAGCGCCAGACCGAAGACAATCAGGCGCAGCGAATCTGCTTTGGTAAAGGCAAGTCTGTTGAGATGCATCGGTGCGATTCGAACAGGGAACGGGTGAAACCCCTATGGTAATGGAGAATCACTCGTATCGCACCTGATTTGTCTGACGAACTCCCCGGAAGCCCCAGTCACGCTATCGATTGCGGATGACGACCTTCGAACCAACGCCCAACAGCTGATAAACCTCAGCAATGTCATCGTCGGCAAGATGAATGCAGCCCCGTGATGAAGCCGCACCGATCGATGACGGATCGATTGTTCCGTGGATACCGATGTGTTCGCCGAGACCCAGCCAGTATTCGCCGAGTGGATTCGACGGATCATCGCCATCAAGCACGCCACCACTGGGATTGTACCATGTTGGATTTTCCAGCTTGTTCTGCACAGTGAACTCACCCGTTGGAGTCTGTTGGTCACGACCAATTCCGATCTTATAACTGCGGACGTACCAACCGTGCATGATCAAAGTCATTTCGAAACGTTGCAGGTCAACGACAGCGCCAAACGGGCCTTTCAGGACTTTTAAAGACTGTCCGGCCTGAAGAGTTTCCGGAGTGACGCCATTAAGTCGGGCCAGGTATTGCCAGGGGACATCGAATTGCGCGGCGATGCCGTCGAGCGTTTCGCCAAACTGCACTTCATAAGGTTTGGCGAAATGCGCATCCGGATTGGCATAAATCTCCGCAGCTGTTTTTTCCAACCGCTCCTGAATCATCGACCGCACAGCTGGTTGTTTCCAGTACAGCTCGGACAGCAGCGCATGAGGTTCCAGCGTTTCACCGGCTTCGATTTTTTCGTCGACAGTCCGTAGTGTCGCAGCTGTCTCTGAATCCAGTACGACGGCTGAGGAAATCGCAGGCGTGACCAACGATGGTTCAACATTGGCAAAGGCCGCCTGCTGAATTCCGGATGACGGCTGTTGTGCCGCACCAGGTTCGGTCATATCAACAGGACCAGCTTTCGCCTGACGAACGCCGGCGAATTCGGGGAATGAGTTTTCGATCGGTTCGCTTTGTGACGCCAGAGCTGCCAGCAATGTGGCGTCTGCAGAATCAGAGAAATCCTGATCGCCTGTTCGATGGTCCACAATCGGATTCGTATCGGGCAGCTTTTCGAACGTTGGGGATTCCAACATTGCGAGGAAGTCGGCGTCGTCAGATTGTTCGTCCGAGTCCAGGCGGCCGGTATCGATCGACGCCAGCTGCGGGAACAGATCGAAATGCCAGATCGAAAACGAGGCTCCTGCCAGGAGAATCAAAATCAACTTGCTGTAGTTTTTGCGGCGCGGTTGCTCGTAGGCAAAAGGTTTCATTTCATCGTCTCCTGTGACATCTGTGCCTGTGGTCTGATCTGCCAAATCCCGGCAGACGCCTGGCTCAGCAACACGGATTCTGGCAGAGACTGAAAAACGCGGCTACGGGAATCTGTCGATCCTGCGGGGTCGCGGCTTTCGTCGGCAAAACCCTGCCGTATACTGTGCGGCCAGGACTTTTCGCAGCAAAAACCAACCAATCCTCGGCCAAGTGGGCGTTTGAGGGACAGGAACACAGGCATTCCACTATGAGTGATCGCGATATTCACATTTCCGAAAGTGTTCAACGAACGGTCGCTGAGCAGATCCTGAACGGCGTCGAGGCGTTGATTGACGAAGCGAAAGCGGCCACCAAGCCGCTGGAAGTCGATCCCTATAGGTCGCGGCTGTTTGAACTGTTCGTGACCGCTGATGGAGCCAACCTGACCGGCGATGAACGGACCGATCCACTGAGAGAGGACGATTCCGTCGATGAAAGAGATCTGTCCGCCGATGGTATCTGCCGCTCTTTAGCCAGGCGCTGGGGACTGGACATGGCGGCTCGGGACTCCGTGGCGCAGCAATCCAAACTGGGCGGTGAGCAGCTGGAACAAATGCGGCTGTTGTGGTCGGTGATGCGAATGTGGATGGAATGGAACTACGCGTGGTGCCGCTGGGTGGAATTTCATTCGGGTGACGAGGCCTCCGGAAAGTCGTGAGGACGACTGCGACTGGAAGGTCCAGTCACGAGGTCACTACTTCGCAAACAACGCTTCAACGAATCCGTCTGAATCAAAGAGCTCAAGATCGTCGATGCCTTCGCCGACGCCGATGTATTTCACCGGAATGCCCATTTCCTGACGAATGGCAACCGTCACTCCACCGCGCGCGGTGCCGTCCAGCTTTGATAGAATCAGGCCCGTGCACTGGACAGCGGCGGAAAAGCTCTTTGCCTGGCTCAACCCGTTCTGGCCGGTTGTCGCATCCAGCACCAACAGGCTCTCATGTGGTGCTTCGGGAATGACTTTCTGGATGACTCGGCGGATTTTGTCGAGCTCATCCATCAGGTTCTTCTGAGTTTGCAGCCGTCCGGCGGTATCAACGATCAGATAATCGGCGCCGATTTCAACCGCTTTGGTCACACCTTCGTAAGCCACGGCCGCGGGGTCTGCTCCGCTGTCCTTGCGAACAATGTCGCACCCCAAACGTTCGCTCCACAACGTCAACTGTTCCACGGCGGCAGCGCGAAACGTATCGCCAGCTGCGAGCACAACCTTACTGCCGCCCTTCTGTAACAGATTGGCAATTTTTGCGATGGACGTTGTCTTGCCAGCACCATTCACTCCGGCCACAAGAATCACCGTCGGGCCGGATTTTGCTTTGGCCAGGGGAGACAACGGATTATCACGATCCCAGCGCGCCGTACCGTCACCTTTCAGCAGCTCACGAAGTTCACTACGTACAGTCTCCCAGATGGCATCCACATCAACTGTCCTGCCGCCATGATCTTCGCGTAGTTTCGAAACGATGCGTTCGGTCGCGGCGACTCCCATGTCCGTGCGAATCAATCGTCTCTCGAATTCCTCAAGCAACGATTCGTTGAGAATATCACCCGCTCGGAACAAGTCGCGAACATCCGTGCGCAGAATGTCCTTGGTCTTCTTCAGGCCGGCTTTCAGGCGCTCAAACAGTCCCATCGTTATGACTTTATCTGTGTTTTATGCGAGGTGTGAATGTGCGTGCTGAGTGAATTACGGCTGGTCACACAACGACTGAAATCGTGCCCAGACATCGTCCCAGGCACCGGGTTGCTGTGGAGTGTATTCGCCAATCGTCTCAGAGGCCCGAACGACATCGCGGATTTCGGACAAAGACGAAATATCTCCTGCGGCTCGGGCCTGCAACAGAACATTTCCCAGTGCCGTGGCTTCAACTGGTCCCGCGAAGACCGGTCGACCACAGGCATCTGCCGTAAACTGATTCAGTAACTGGTTCTTACAGCCGCCGCCAACAACATGGATGACTTCGACTCGTGTACCGGTTAGTTCTTCCATCCAGCCCAGCACCATGCGGTACTTCAGAGCCAGACTTTCCAAAGCACATCGTACGAATTGCCCTTCGGTTTCCGGCACAGGCTGTCCCGTGCGACGACACTCTTCCGCGATCGCTTCGGTCATGTCGGGCGGGCCAAGAAACGTGGCTTTGTCCGGATCCACCAGCGACCGAAACGGGGCCGCCTCCGCCGCCAGGCGAGTCAACTGAGGATAGTCGATGTCTTTGCCTCGCGCTTCGAACGATCGTTTGCAGCGTTGCACCAACCACAACCCCATAATGTTCTTTAACACGCGATACGTGCCGTCGACGCCACCTTCGTTGGTGACGTTTCGTGCCAGAGCCTGAGGGGTCAGGATGGCGTCCTGAACTTCGACCCCCATCAGCGACCACGTGCCGCTGCTGATGTAAGCCCAATCGGCGTTCCCTGTTCGCGTGGTCGGAATCGCAGCGATGGCGGCTCCGGTGTCGTGAGTCGCAGGAGTCACGACGTTTAGCTTTCCGAGTCCCGTGAAGTCGGCCACGTGTTTTCGCAGGGTGCCGAGATTTGTTCCAGGAGTAACAACTTCCGGAAACATTTCCGTCGGAAGTTCGAATTTGCGAAGCATGTCGAACGCCCAGTCGCGAGTCTTCGCGTTCAGCATCTGGCTGGTTGTGGCGTTCGTGAATTCGACCACACGGCTGCCGCTGAGGCACCAATGAAAATAATCCGGCACCATCAGGAACTTGCGAGCCTGATCAAGCAGTTCCGGATCACGTTCCTGCATCGCCAGCAGCTGATACAACGAGTTAATCTGAATAAACTGCATGCCGGTTTCGGCAAAGATCTCAGACCGCGGAACTCGTGAACACGCTTTATGAATCATGCCGTCGGTGCGACTGTCGCGATGATTCCACGGCAGCCCCAGCAATTCGTCGTTCCTGTTCAGCAGCACATAGTCGACGCCCCAGGTATCAACACCCACAGAAACGGCTGATCCGTTGAGTTTGGAAGCGGCTTCCCGCAGCCCATTCTGAATCTCACTCCAGAGGTTCGTGAGATCCCAGCGCAGCGTGCCGCCGAGGTTGACGGGACCGTTTGCAAACCGATGAAACTGCTCCAGAGCAATCTTCTGCCCGTTGAATCGCCCAGCCATCACGCGGCCGCTTTCGGCACCGAGGTCGACTGCCAGATACGTCTGTTCCGCCATGTTTCTTTCTTCTGTCTTTCCTGTGCGGCGCGGGCCGCGTCCAATTCGAACCGATGCTCGGAACCTTCGTTGTCGCTCTGAAAATCAGCCGCGGAGTTACACGTTTGCGAATGCTAAGGGATAAATTCAGCCTGGGTATAAACCGCATCTGAAGAAATGCCGATTTTCGCGAGCTCGGCTTTAAGGTCTTCGTTGGCCGAGACGCGAGCCGTTTCGCGCTGCAGGATACGAACACGAATTCCGTTGCTGTCGCCTTCTGCCAGTGCGGCCAGCTTCAGCAATCGCGACAGTTCCTTCGGACGGTAGATCGGCTCTGAATCCGTCGGCACGGCCATCAAGTACGAGCGTTCGTCGATCAGAATCGACAACAACTCACCGGATAACGCTTTTTCTTCGTCAGCAGTCAGACCACCGCTGCTGTCCGATTGTGACGGAGCTTTCGCAGGGATTTCCGTCGCCGTCTGATCGGTTTCGGTTGTGACCATCGGCGTCCCCGAATTCGTTTCACTGTCTGGGCCTGGAGATCCTCCGCCACCGCGCAGAAACAACAATGCCAGCAGAGCCCCAATCACAACAGCACCGCCAGCGCCGGCTCGGGCGGTTGACTTCATCACACTCGGACGTTTTGAGTTCATAAGATTGATCTAACGTGAGGAGGGAATGATGACCGAAATCAGCCCAACTTTACAGCGTATTACGCTGACTTGTGGCCGCGGGGACGCGTTTCGATAAAAGAAAGCTGGTCCCGCGAGCGAGTACCGGTCAGGACATTAAGTAAACTGCTCTAACCACTGTTAAACCTCAACCAGAGGCCCGAGCACTGGATACTGTTGAACGGGAAACAACGCCGTCGGATTCCTGCCAGCAGAAGAAGATCAGGGCCGGGAACTTAGCGAATGGGCAAACCAACAAACAACCAAATCAGCGCCGTCAGGAGCCACCCGCAGAATACAATCGAATAAATCCCCAGCAACATCAGCGGTCCCAGTATGGCACACATCATCACAAAGATCGAGGCAATCTGCTCGCCACCGGAAGTCTCCGTTAGCACTGCAGGTCGATAATCTTCATGCATGGGCCATGCTGCGGCTGCGGGACGCGCATGGCTTCGAGCCGCACGCTGCCGTCGCACAAGTTCTGCCGCTGAGGAATTTGTCACGCCACGTCTCGTCATCGATTCGCCTCGAAACGGTCACCAAACAATGGCCCTCCCGCCCGAAATCCCATGGGTGAAAAATCGAACCAGCGAGTATTCCCGGCATCACGTCGGAGCTGCTCGACAAGCAATGGCATTCCGTCAACGACGCGAGCCAGCTGTCCCGCCTGAGTGTCTCCATACGTCAGCAGAATGATAACCAGCGACTTCGGATCCGTGAACGACTTACTGGTCTGAAACGCGCGCGAAAGGAACTCTTCCTGCGTGCCAAACGAAACTGTTTGAGCTGTCCCGCCATCCGAAAAGGAGGCCTGTCCATTGTCCTGCAAATGCAATTCCCACACAGAAACGTGCTTCTGCATTTCGTCATACCGCAGCATGAAGAGCAACAGCTCGTCGCCGCGCTGAGGCAGCAGGTCCTTCAGCCGCTTAGCTGCCTGCTGCAGATTCCGGGCGTCTGTTTGATTTCCGTCGGTTTGCAGCTGCAGGACTTCTTCCATCACCGTGGTGGGCAAATTGAAGGCGTCTGACAGCGCCTGACCGGCCTGTTGATGCTGCTGCAGAATACTTTCGAACTGCTTGCTGTATTGTTCTCGCCGTTCCGTCAATGTTGACGACTGCAGCGAAATTTCCCGCTGCAAATCGGCGCGCTGTCGTTCCAATTCGGCTTTACCATCATCAAACTGCTGAACCAATTGTTGCTTCTGTTGCTGCAGGTCATCCTGAGCTGACTCGGCCTGCTGCTGCACTTCCATGAACTGCGCAAAGATCACGATCAACAAAAGATCGAGCAGTGGCGTCAGCTGAAATGTCATTCGTCGACGCGGCTTCATCAGGATGCACTCCCGGTTGATTCCGCAGTTGACTCAGACGCTGCAGTGGACGGCCCGGCAGAAATCGCGAGCTCACGCTTGGCCTTCGCCACCATGTCCCGCACGTGAGATCGGCTTTGCGTCAATCGCTCAAACCGTGTCTCCAGGATGCTGTTGACGAACATCAGAATAATGGCGGCCGCCAGGCCACAAAACGTCGACCAGATCGCGTCACCGAATCGAGTCACGATATTGGACATCGTCGCAGTTGCATTGGCAGCTCCTTCACTGCGTTGCAGCGCAGAACCGATTGCCAGAATTGTTCCGAGAACTCCGGCCAGAGGGTAAGCTTCGATCATCGTCCGCGCAACATTGCCAGCGGTTTCGAACGACAGCGAATCCAGATAGCTGCGGCGTTCGTCCAGAATGTGCATCCGCCGCAGACATTCGGCTCGATCTTCAACACGCGTTTCATCGTGCAGTACGTCGTTGATGTCTTCCGCAAAGGCATCGATCTGATTTGTGAGTGGAGCATTTCTGCCCAGCACGCTGCGATGCTTCAGCCCACGTGTGAAATCGTCAAGGCAACTGACAATCACCGACAGGTCGCGACGATACCATAGCGACAGGACGAAAAAGCAAAACAGGTGAAAGGCGGCAGCACCGACGATCACTGTCGCCGTCAGACCGGACAGATATTCCAGCCAGGGACCAAGGTCGTACATTTCGAGCATCAACATGTGAATTCACTTCTGCGAGACATCATTCGCTTGACTGCCGTCCATGAATTTACACAAGACCCCTTCCGTCGGTCAGCTTTTCCACAGGAACTTAGCGAACGCAGAAAACGGCCTCTCGGATCAAACGGCTTCGCAGAAGAGTATGTTTTGTGCGGGCGGCCCCGCAAGCCCATGCGAGTTGACCCGATAAAACACAGCATTGGCGCTGTTAAGACACCGACGGGAGCAACTCACGGCACCTCAGTTTTTACGCTGGACGGCACCGCGCCAAACAACGCGCCAGCGAGTGAATCGATAGCAGACGTCCGTTCACCTGCTGGCGTGTCGTGTTGGTATGCAATCGGACACAAACGAAAAACGGCGACCGTTCATGCAAACGGTCGCCGTCCAGTGTCAGCTGATTTTTAAACGCCAAGCTTAGATCGCTTCATCGGTCGTTGGGCGACGACGCTGTCCGCCGCCATCTTCACCGCGACCTCGACCACCACGGTCCTGGCCGCCTTCACCACCGCGACCGCCACCAAACCCGCCACGCCCACTGGAACGCAGCGAAGTCAGATTGAATTCTTTGCCCTTCAGCTTGGTGAGCGTCGCCTTCTGCTCGTCAGTCAGCACAGCCATTGTTGCGTCGGTCGATTTCTTGCGAGCTTCTTCCATCATCTTACGAGGATCAGGACGCTCTGCAGCTGGTGCCGCGTCTCCGCCGCCTTCTTCACCGCGACCCCGATCACGACCTCCGAATGAAGCTCGCATGTCCTGCATGATTTTCATCATTGCTTCCTGGTTCGTCTTTTCGACAGCTTCCATCTCTGCAATCTGTTCATCCTTGATGCTGAGCTTCTTGCGAATGTCATCAGACTTCAGCACAGTCGCCAATGCGGTTCCGATGTTGGCTTGAAGTGCAATTTCGTCAAGTCGTACAATCTGACCTGGCGTCAGTAATGCGTTCAGCATTTCGTCTGTCTTTTTGTTCAGCTCTTCACCATCCTTACGCATCTTTTCGAACAACTTCGTGCGTTCTGCTTCTTCCATGTCGCGGAAGTTTGGCAATTCACCACGAGCCGCATCGCGTTCTACTCGGTACGCTTCCAAAGCCGCTGTGATGGTTGCTCCCTGGGCGTCGTCGACTTCGATTTCTGCCTGAACATCTTCGGAACGCAGCAACTGAGCACGACTCATCAGCGGTCGTGCACCACCGCCACCACCGGGAAACCCACCACCGCGTTGCTGCTGGCCACCACGCTGCTGCGGACGTCCGCCCTGACCAACACCCGGCGGTTGAGCATCCGCGACGGCGGTAAGACAAATGGCAACCAGACAGGCGACAGCTGAGAACTGAAACGAACGAAAGGTTTTCATGGAAAGCTCCTGTGGCGTCGAACGACAGATTGATTTCTTGTGGAAGGGCGACAGGACTTGCCTGTCTATGGTGTAAAACCCACTTCCAGCTCGTCAGCGTCGCAGAAAGACGGGTTTTGTGCAAATTGTAAGAAAAGTTCGCGAATTCGCTGATATTGCCTATGCCGGAGCGGACAACCTGTGAGTCGGTTCGGGACGTCCCGGTTTGAAGCTCTGCGTCCGTCGAAACTCGGCCGCGGCATTGATCTCCGCGGCTGCCTCAGCCACGTGCTTTCGCACCAGCGTTTCCAGTAGTTCCGGATCACAAGCCACCCGAGCGTTTACGATCACGTCGACCGCTTTGACCTGGCAATTCGACGGCAACGACAACTCCGCTGCGTTCTCGCTGCTGATCAGATTCGCCACGCCAAAGAAGCCCTCCCACAAACCGATCGTCTTCAAATGAGCCGCCTCAGCAGGCACTTCCGCCAGGGCTTGCTTCAACCGCTCGACGACATCCAGCAGAAAGTCATCCAGTGAAAACTCGGACTCAGACACGACGCGCACACTGCTGTTTAACCAGCCCAGCTCTGCTTCCCCATCCGCATAGGTGTCGTAATCGATATCCAGAACGCGGCGGCCAAAGTCGCCATCCTGCGCCAACCATTCGATCAGTGAATCAAATCCGTCTCCGGTTTTCGCCGAGATCCGCAACACCGGGCGATCGGGCAAATGAGCGTGGATCAACGCCTCCAGCTCTGTCGCCTGCTCCTGAGTCAGTTCATCCGCGCGGTTGATTAGTACCAGGTCCGCTTCTTCGATTTGCTTCTTCAGGATGTATGCGGCCTTCGGAGAAAACCCCGTTCCGGATTCGTTCTGCAATACCCGGCGACCGTGCGATGGCTTCAGGATCACCGCATACGGCGCGATCACGAATTCGGCATCAAACAACTGCTTAATGGGCTGAATGACCGTAGCGACCAGATCGGTACAACTTCCGACCGGTTCCGCCAGAATAATGTCTGGCCTTGTTTTGCTGCTGATCTGCTGGACCGTCGACATCAATTCGTCGAAGTTGCAACAAAAGCAGGCGCCGGCCACTTCGCCGACTTCGAAACCAAGTGACCGCAACATATTCGTGTCAACAAGGTCGTCTGCCTGATCGTTGGTGACGATGCCAACGTTCAACCCTTGCTGCATGTAGTGCTTCGCCAATCGAGCCAGCGTTGTGGTCTTGCCGGCGCCGAGAAAGCCGCCGACCATGATATATCGAATTTGGTGCATAAAACCCTCGCCAAAGAACCTGTCAGGTCTATCCTGTAAACTCCATTGCACACGAGTCGCAGTCGTTTGTGAACTCGTTGGCTGACAATTGTTTCGGAATTCCGTAAGCCGCAGTAAGACTATTCAGAACCCGCTCTGTTCTTCATTCTATTGTGATACCGCGGTTGAGAACACGCGGCGGCTGCGATAGTCTTCCCGACCCCCCATACCCCAACTCTGCCCGAAATTGCTGCCGTTTTTCCCATGCTCAACCTCTCCGGACTCAACCCACCTCAACGCCAGGCCGTGGAAACACTGTCCGGGCCGATGCTGATTCTGGCCGGGGCAGGAACTGGAAAGACGCGAGTGATCACGTTCCGCATGGCGAATCTGATTGGCCACGGAATCCGCGCGGATCGCATCCTGTCGGTGACCTTCACCAACAAGGCCGCCAAAGAAATGCGGGAACGCGCCCTGAAGCTGCTCGGTCCTCGCATCAAAGCCAAGCCCGTCGTCTCAACTTTCCACGCCTACTGTGTGCGAATCCTGCGCGAAGACATCAACGCATTAGGCTACCCCAAAACGTTTGTCATCTACGACCGCGGCGACCAGGAAGCCGCCGCCCGCACAGCGTTGCGGGATATCCGCGTCGGCGACAAGGCGATGAAGCCCAGCGACCTGCTGAACAGAATCAGCACATGGAAGATGTCTGGCATTTCAGAACAGAACGCCAGCAAACACGTCGAAGCAGACTTCGACTTTCTGGCGGCCATGGCCTATCGTCGCTATCAGAAACAACTGCGGGCTTCCGGTGCCGTCGACTTCGATGACCTGCTGATGCTGACCGGGCGACTGTTCGACGAACACCCCGAGTTGCTGCAAAAGCACCAGGCGAAGTTCGATCACGTCCAGGTGGACGAATACCAGGACACCAATGGAATTCAGTTTAAACTGATCGAAAGCCTGGTCATTCGACATCAAAATATCTGTGTCGTGGGCGACGACGACCAGTCGATTTACGGCTGGCGTGGTGCTGAAGTTCAGCACATCATGAATTTTGGCGGACACTTTCCCGGCACAAAGACGTTTCGACTTGAGAACAACTATCGCTGTTCAGAACATATCGTGCGGTACGCCAACCGCCTGGTGAAACACAATCGCGAGCGACACGACAAGAAACTCATTGCGCATAAACCATCGGGCACGCCGGTACGAATCATCGCGTACGAAGACGAAACTCAGGAATCAGAAAACGTCGTCAAAGAGATCGCCTATCTGATTACGGAACTAGGCGTGCGGCCCAAGGACATCGCGATTCTGTTTCGCACAAACGAGCAACCGCGATTGTTCGAAACAGAAATGCGTCGACTGAACGTGCCTTACGTTCTGGTCGGTGGTCAGTCGTTCTTTGACCGCAAGGAGATCCGCGATTTCCTGGCCTACTTAAAAGTCCTGTCCGCTCCACGCGACGAAGTTTCGCTGCTGCGAATCATCAACACGCCCACCCGCGGACTTGGTGCGACAACGGTCGAAAAACTTGTGCAGCTGGCGGTGGAGCGTGGTAAGAGCTTATGGGAAATTGTGCCGGAAGCGGTCAATACCGGCATGGTTTCCAGGAAAGCGCTGGAGTCACTGAGTGACTTTCGGAACCTGCTGATTCGTTTTCGTCAGTCGATGCTGGATCATCCCGAACATATGGCCGACACGGCCAGGCAACTGCTGAAGACGATCGATTACGACGGTGAAATAGACCGTCAGTACAAGGATGAAGCGCAGGCCGAGGCACGTAAAACCGTGCTCCAGGACCTGGTGAACTCAATCGGGCAGTACATCGAAAAGAACAACGATCCATCGCTGGAAGGGTTTTTGGAAACCACGGCGCTGATGGACAGAGACGACCAGAACGACAAAGATTCTGAACTGGCCGACAACGCAGTCCGGCTGATGACTCTGCATTCTGCGAAGGGCCTGGAATTTCCACGCGTCTATCTGGTGGGGATGGAGGAGAATCTTCTGCCGCACAAACGCAGTGTGGAAAGCGATCTCGAAAAGGACATTGCGGAAGAACGCCGCCTGGCTTATGTGGGCGTGACGCGAGCGATGGATGACCTGACGCTGACTCGCGCCAAGACACGCATGAAGTGGGGCAAACGACGTGAATCCATGCCGTCGCGATTTCTGTTCGAAATGCAAAAAGAGCCCGGCGAGGAACTGGTTGAAGAACACGTCGGCGAAGAAGAAGGTTTCGAAGATGACTTCTCAGCCCCGCCGCGAGAACGGCTGACAAGTCTGTTCGAAGATCCGGACGCGCCTCCGTTTTAGGCCCAGCCGTTGAGTTCCAGAAACTCGTCCTTCCAGTGGTACTCGTCCAACAGGCCTTCGACAGAGCGATTCATGATTCGCAGTGCCGCGTAGACGGCTTCAATGGTAGCCAATCCGCCGGAGGGATCCTGAAAGATCTTCGATGTCCGCGGATACGCCGTCCTAATCGGTGGCAGGACGCGGCAAGGCAGGTGGGAGTACGTGGGCTCCATCTTCTCAGCCAGTTTCCAGGTACCATCCAGGACAAACAGTCCGGCGTCGGCATCCGCCTCAGTGAGAACTTCGCCACCGATCCCCAGTCGAATGTAGTTCTCCAGGGGCAGTGTCACAGGATCAGGAAACCGGACGAACTCAAAGTCTTCCCGCCCGCGCAGCGGTTCAACAGAACACTTGCTGCGACGTTCTTTAGGATGGACGACGATAATCGTCGGAGGGCAGTGCACCGGGCCCGAAGAGTGACTCATTAATTCAAACCTGCGTGATCGAACCAACCCAATTTCCGCCCATTGCACGGAGCGACAACGGAGCATTTCCGAGCGGTAGCTCGCATCGGCCGCGTGCCGTTACGCTTCTTTAATCTTGTCGATTTCCGCCTGATAGCCGGCTACTTCTTTTTCCAGACGTGGAACATCGGTCGGATCGTCGGGTTGTTTTCTGGCTGCGTTCAGCAGTTGCTGGGCTCTCTGCATCTTATTCTTCAACGCGTCGATCTGTTTCTTTTGCTTCTTATTCAGGGTCATCAATGCGTAATCCGCTGCTTACAGGGACAATTTGGTATGGTGCTGACTGAGTGTATCGCACGTTCTCAGATTACGAAATATGAACTCAGACGCAGAGAAAATTTACCAGCTGCTGGACGACAGTCTGCAGGACGGGTCTTTCCGGAAAGCGATTTTGAGCAGGCCCGTCCAGAAATCGGCCGAGTCACCGACCCGAATCGACGCGCGACCGGTCATGATCAAAGATCAACTGAAGTTTCAGTTGACCTACCGTACCGGCACCCAGGAAACGCACCGCAATTTTGACGCGGCAGAGACTGCGGAGGAACTTCAGAAGTCCGCCGGGACGGTCTTTCGAGACGTCCTGCTGCAGACGGCAACCGAAGAATGGATGGCTCGGTACAACCGTAAGGGCACCTGCAGCCTGAAGAAGACGCCAAGAGCATCGGATGACGCCGGCGTGCCGCCGGACCACAACCGCAGCCGCCAATACCTGATCCCCGACGGGACAGCCTGCCCGTTCCTGATCGCCACCGGCATCATGTCGAAGAATGGTCACGTTGTCGCGAAACACTCACGCAAGTTTCGGCAGATCAACAGGTACGTGGAATTCATTCGGGATGTAGTGGATCAACTGCCGGCAGAGGGACCGATTCGAGTCATCGATTTCGGCTGCGGCAACAGCTATCTGACCTTCGCGGCGCACTACTTCCTGACGCAAATTCTGCAGCGAGAAGTCGCCATCACGGGGCTTGATCGCCGGCCGGATGTCGTCGCCACCTGTAACAGGATTGTGGCGGACCTCAACCTGGCAGGCATCAGTTTCGAAGTAGGTGACATCGCTGGTTACCAGTCGGACCAGCAGGTGCACCTCGCGATTTCTCTGCACGCCTGTGACACCGCGACGGATGATGCACTGGCCAGTGCCGTTGCCTGGCAGGCGAACGTTATTTTCGCTGTACCATGTTGCCAGCACGAACTGGCAGCGATACTGGAAAAAGATCAGCAACCCTTGTTTTCGAAGCATGGCATTCTGCATGAAAAGTTTGCGTCGCTGGCGACAGACGCGATTCGCGCCAACTTGTTATCGTCGGTCGGGTACGACACGCAGGTGGTGGAATTCATCGACATGGAACACACGGCCAAGAACCTGCTGATTCGCGCGATCCGTCGCCGAAAACCGATCACTCCGCAAGATCTCCAGGACAATCTCACGCAGAGGCTCGGTTTCTCAAAGCAATTGGGAGTACCATCCCTGCGATTGCAACAGAAGCTTGATGAGTTCGGATTGCTGCCGACGAAGCCGACTCAATTCGCAAACGATGCGCCAACGATGTGATACGATTTTCGGGCCAATGGCCCATCTGTTTATCTACTGTCGTGTCTTACGTAGTTGAAGAATTATTCGTGATCGTGAATCGTTCGTTTAGGCCAAACACCATTGGCTGGAATCCTCTGCCGCCATGAAACGTCTGCTGATCACTGTCTGCACTTATAACGAACTGGAGAATATCCGGTTGTTAGTGCCTGAGCTGCGCGAAGCCGCACCCGAGGCAGACATTTTGGTGATCGACGACAATTCTCCGGATGGCACTTCGGCCGCCGTTGAGAAATTCGCAGCCACCGATCCCAGGGTGAAGCTGATGGCTCGCGCGGAAAAGCTGGGGCTCGGCGCAGCGACTCTGGCCGGCTTTGAATATGCGATCCAGAACAAGTACGAGCTGCTGGTCAACCTCGACGCGGACTTCAGCCATCCGCCGAAGTTCATTCCGCACATTGTGAAGTTAAGCGAAACCTGCGATGTCGCAATCGGATCACGTTACGTACCCGGCGGGGATATCGTGGGCTGGAGCCTGATGCGGCACTTTATGTCGCGATCGATCAACATTTACACGCGACTGTTGCTGGGCATGAAGACTCGCGACAACAGCGGCAGCTATCGTTGCTACAACGTCTGTCGACTGGCCGAAATCGACTGGACCAGAACGCTGTCGAAAGGCTACGCGTTCTTCGAAGAAGTGTTGTACCGTTGCCGTCGGGCGGGTTGCACCTTCGGAGAAACACCGATCACATTCGAAGACCGGCGCTTTGGTGAAACAAAGATCAGCACCAAAGAATGCGTTATCGCGCTGTGGGTCATCTTTCGACTCAGCCTGCAGCGAATCGTCGGCACGCCTGTCAAACACGCAAATAAATAACGCCCGCTGAAGAATTCTTCAGACGGGCGTTTTGGATGTGGGCCGACAATGCTGTCCGCGGGCCCGAATTCTCGCTCGATCCTCTATTGCTGTTTGACAACATCTTTGAAGCCGACGTCAGCCGCAGACGTTTGTTCAACAGGAGACTTTGTTTCTCCGGTCAGCAAGTTGTCGATGCGGGCACTGTCTTCAATCTTCTTAAACATGTTGCCGACCATAACCTGAACCTGGCGTTCGCGCAATTCTTCGTGCAGCGTTCCCTGCACGTCCTTCGGATCATGGGCAACTGGTTCTGTCATGCCTTCGAATTTCAGAATCGCGTATTGGTCCAGAGCGACCTGAATGATTCCTGAAATCTCGCCCGGCTCTTCATCCTTCATGCGAAACGCCGCCTTGCGGATTTCTTCGTGCGCTCCCGAGTAGCGGCGAACTGGAGGTACGGTTCCACCCAACGCTTTACTGTTCGGTTCAATCGAATAATCGCGAGCGTAGTCTTCGAATTCATCCGGAGCAGCCTTCACTTTGTCCCAGATTTCCTGAGCGTGACGAGTATTCGCCAACACCATCATGCGGACTTTTGCACGCGGACCATAGTTGTCGGCATACGCTTCCTCCATCATGGCACGTGTGATTTTCACTTCTTCACCGGCCAGTTTTTTCAACGCCAGCATCGGCCAGATGACATCGCGTCGGTATTGCAAAGGCGTAAGACCGCGTTCTGCGTGCAGCATGGTTTCCCATTGAGCGACAGGCAGGCCGAACTTCTTTGAGATAACAACAATCTCCTGTTCAACTTCTGCGTCAGAAACGGTGAGTCCGGCCTGCGAGCAAGCCTGCTGAATCATCATACGGTTGATCACGTTTTTCAGAACTTCCACGCCGTGTCGTTCGATACATTCGCGAGCAAGTTCTTCGTAGCTGATCGACTGACCGTTGACGCGTCCGACCGGCTTCCCAAGAGGACTGACAGTGGCTCGGCCGGCGTTGGCTGCTGCCGGCTGATCGGCTTTCACGTTTTGTGACCGCCAGAACTGAAAACCAATTCCCGCTGCGAGAATTGTGATCAGAGTTCCACTGATGAGCATGTTCCCGCGATTGCCGCGAGATGATTCCGCTGTTTTGAAAGATGCATCCTGCATAGTAACGGCTCCCGGTATGTTGCCTGTCAAATGTGCGGCTTGCACAGCAGGCGCTGAGAAGAGATATGGGGTGAGAAAGGGTGAGGAGATGTGATCGAGGACATTTTCCGTGCTGAGAACCAGCATTTGGAAAACAAGAGCGTGGTTGCCACTGAAGGGATCAGCAGAGAATGCGCAACCTTGCTGTTTGAGTTTCTCGATGTCCGTGTTTGTACGATAAAATCCAAATTCAGGTCAAGTTCTGTTTTTCGTCTGCGATAACCCGAGTGAATCGGCCGCGTTTGTTGTTTCGTCCGGTCCTGACAGGGAGTAATTTGTCCTTTTAATCGCCTGATCCCGTTTAAAGAGTCACGACCTGGTTACACAGATCGCATTTAGCCCCCGGTGAATACCCGTGAACACACCGGGGGTACGCGTGAAAAACGGTCAGTGCCCAATCGTATTCGATGATTTCTAGAGCGCTCGACCCCGGCGTGCATTCACGCCGGGCTAAATATAAATCGATTTGGCATGCCTGATGTAAATGAATGCACCACCGCCTGTGGCGACTAATTGGGGGTTAAACGGCCGGCCTTATCCATGTATCACTACTCACAATGACTGCCACGATTCGATCTCTTGTCACTTCCGACGGCGTGAAGCTGCGAGTGCGACAGTATGCCGCTGTCGAAGGGATTGGCGGTGTGGTGATTTGCCTGCACGGAATCCAAAGCCATTCCGGTTGGTACCAATACTCATCGCAGCAATTGGCGGCAGCAGGCTTCGAAGTCTATTTCGCCGACCGCCGGGGTTCCGGCTTAAATGGTCGACAACGTGGTCATGCGGATCATGGACAAAGACTGCTTCACGACGTGCGGCAACTGGCGAGGCTGGTGCGACAGCAACATCCTGGCGAATCCATCACACTGCTGGGAGTCAGCTGGGGCGGAAAAATCGCGGCCGCCTTTGCAGCCACGTTTCCCGAACTGATCGATCGTCTGGCGCTGTTGTATCCCGGCCTGGAACCGAAGATTCGTCCGAATTGGTGGCAAAAACTGCAACTGAGCTTCGCTCGCAGTCATGACATTCGCCACCAGAACGTGTTGCTTCCGCTGAACGACCCAAAACTGTTCACAGATGTCGCTGAGCATCAACGGTTTATTGATGATGATCCTCTGGCTCTGCATGCGGTCACCAGCGGGTTCCTGAACGCCGGGCGAGACCTCGACAAAATCCTGCGAGCTCAAGCGGCCAACATCTGCCAACCAACACTGCTGATGCTGGCCGGAAAGGACCGCATCATCAACAACGCACAAACGAAACGGCGCGTTGAGACGTTTGCGTCACAGCACGTGACAACAATTGAATACCCGCATGCGGAGCACACGCTGGAATTCGATTCCAAACGCGATGTCATGGTCCGCGATCTGGTGACATGGCTGAATTGGCAGTGACGGTCAAATCTCAAGGTGCCCTTTCAGAATTCGCAGCGTCCGCACCACGCCATCCGGCCCGACTCTCGATCCGTGACCAGGGCCTTCATCATCCATGAATCCGACATACGTGCCAGCACCAAAGAACACGCTCTGCAGGTTGGCTGGATCTCCAACCAATACAGCGAACCCGCCTTCGCGGACTTCCTGCAGATATGTCACTGGTCCATGTTCCGCATGATGCGCGGCGTTATGCAGGCCTTTCGCGTCGTTGGCATTCGCTTGCTGGGGAATGGTGTCCAGGGTACGTTCTTCGATGACCGCGGAATCGACTTCGATCTCAACAATTTGTGAGTGCTTTTCGGGAGTATCGTCGCAGCAAACGACGCTGATTTTCCGTTGTGACATAGGAGACAGGGT
>CALFOL010000545.1 GCA_937919915.1 uncultured Planctomycetaceae bacterium | reverse complement strand
CAGCCGTGGATTACGCCACCGCCTGTGGCTCGCACGCCTCAGCCAAAGGTCACTGCAAATGCTCCAGCCCCAGGACCAAAGCAGCAGGATTCCACAGCTCAGCCGTGGATTACGCCACCGCCTGTGGCTCGCACGCCTCAGCCAAAGGTCACTGAAACTGCTCCAGCCCCAAAGCTGAAGCCTCCTGCAGTGCCGCCCGAAGCACCACATGTGATGAAGCCGGTTTCTGCTCCAAAGCTGGAACTGACCCGTCCCCTGGACATGACGGCGTCCATGATGCCTCAGCAACAACCTGCCGGTCCAAGCAATCAGCAGGTTGCTCAGGAAATCGCTTCGTCGCTTGGTGAAGTCGGTCTGGTCGGGTACGAAATCGAAGTTCGTTATGAAAATGGAATCGCTCATCTGGTTGGTGACGTGCCGTCTGCTCAACAGATTCAGGCAGCAGGCTTCGCAGCCTCACGAGTTCCTGGCGTGAAAACCGTTAAGAACGACCTCAAGATCGGTGGTGCGATTTCTCAAACTGGCTTCAGACAGGGACAGGCCGGTTATCCAATGCCACAAATGATGCAGGGTTATCCACAGGGATATCCACAAGTGCACCGAGCTTCAATGATGGGTGCTCCAATGGGAGGAGGTGCTCCAATGGGGGCTCCATCACCAATCGGTGGTGCTGGCAACTACTCGAATCCGCAACTGCCGTCTCACGCATGGCCAGCCTATGCTCAATATCCGAACTCTGCCGCGGTGTCTTATCCGAAGCAGCACAGTGCAAGTGCCTTCCCGTACATTGGCCCATTCTATCCGTATCCGCAAGTTCCACTGGGATGGCGAGAAGTCTCGCTGCAGTGGGATGACGGCTACTGGCAGCTGGACTTTGAACAGAAGAAAGATGCCTGGTACTGGTTGTTCGCCCCAAGAAACTGGAATTAGCGGCAGCTGAGTTCATCAAGCTTGATGAACACGCACAAGACCAAAGCGTTCTCGTCAGCACTTGCTGGCGAGAACGCTTTTTTTGCAGGGACGAAAACGATCCACAAAGAAGTGGCGAACGATACCGGCAGTTTTTGCCGCTGACAGGAATGCTGTGACAGAGTTTATGCGAGCACAGGACTGACGAACGATCCGGAGACTCAGCCTGATCGGACCAACCAAATCCTTCCATAAAATCGTAACATTGTCACAAGTTACCTAACCGAAATGATCGATACATAGACAGAGACGGCCGTTGTGTCGCCGAGTGACAACTTGTCACTGCTGATCATGTTCCCGAACACTGGTTCGACTGATCAAAATAAACTTTTTGCGGGCAAGTGCCCGAACACCTGGCAGGGATGGAAGCAATGCAGACCTTTGGCAAACATCTGAAACGATGTGGAGTGCTAACAGCGATCTGCCTGATGATGTTCGTCAACAGTGGCTGTACACTGACGGGTGGCTTCATCGGAGTAGTCTACGAGTACATGCTGTTTTGGGAGACCCTTCCCGTCATGCCGATCACGCCGTACCAAATGGGGCGGCTTGAGGATCAGCTGTGGGAAGACGAACGCTATAACCGCGTTCCAGTGCTGGATCCGATCGAAGGCGAGAATGCTCCGATCTTCTGTGTGGATCCACCCAGCGACGATCAGGTCATGCGATCGCTGCCCGAGGAAGTCGCTGGCGGAATCGCATTCCTGCAGGAGACTCAGCGAAACAACGTTCGCATCGTTGTGGAACCTCTGGTCGATCGACTGGACGAATGCAAAGTCTATCCGTTGGTTGGACCATGTCGTCTGCATCACTGTCACTGGAAGTGTACCGTGTATTACGACAAGACGATCCGGTCTTACTGGCCAATCCCGTTCACGCATGTGGATCAGACGCAGGAAGTCATCTACATCGACAAGGACCACCTGATCCGCTGTGCAGGGCCTTCGACCTACTAGAGCAGTTTACTAATTGTTGTGAACGGTACTCGCTCGCGGGAGCAGGCGTTCTTCGATCGAAACGCGTGCTCCGCGGCCAAAAGTCAGCGTAATACGCTGTAGTCGACCCGCCCCACACTGAACAACGCATTCCAGGGCGTTCTGCTTTCAACAGGCAGAACGCCCTTTTTTGTTGCGCAGTCGTTTGGCGGTCATCGCGAATCGGAAAGCTCAGTGCGTTCGCTCCGGGCAGAGGCGCGAAGACGCTGTGTTGCTGCATGTTTTTCTGCGCTTTGCGCGAGTTTATAAAACCGGTTGCGGCCATTGGCCGGCACCGTGTGTTCCGTCGTGAAAAAACACATTTCAAAACACCGATATCATTGATTTCACGGATGGAATCACAAACAGAATCCGGGGCAGCTCCAACACGACTGCGCGTAGCCAGCATCCGGAATTCCGCGAAAAGCAAAAAAGTACTTCAAATCTGCCAAACAAATTAATTCGCTGAGTGTGTCTGACTATTGCAGGACGGTTTCAACGACCGATTTCCTGTGCGGTTGAAAGGAATTCAAAGAGAGGCCGACAGAGCTACGGTTCGAAAACCTCCCATTTTGACGAGGAATGAATCCACTCCGATAAACCCCACATTTCGCAAAGTGATTTAACGGACAACAGCGCATGTTCACTGGATTTTTCAGAGACCCCGTCCCGGATATGTCGATCGCCTTCCAGCGCGCCGACGCGGGAGCTCGCTATCTGGACCAGCTTTGTGGTGACGGCTGGCATCGCAGAATCGACGTCGGCCTGCTTAACGTTGGCAGCGCAACGAACTCTGTCCTGAGGCAACTGACACGACATAAACTCTTCCGGATCGTGTTCGACTGGCGTCGAGACTCTGTTGCGCTGGGCTTTTCCTGTGGACTTTGGGACGTGTTGTTCTTTGCACCGCCGCCCTGGGTGAGTCGTTCGTTCCACCGGCTGACCGAAGCCTGGAAGTTAGTCATCGAAAAGCGTTATGCACTCGATCAGTTGCCTCAACCACGCCCGGCGTCTGTCCAGTCGGCACGCCATGATCGTGGTGATTCGGATACGAATTGCTTCACCTGCCTGGGCTGAACATTCAGGTCCGATCGTCCCCTACAAATATCGAGTCCGTTTACGGACGTCGATATTGACGCTCTGATATCGCGTCGCCAGGTTGCCTGGGCTGAACAACTGCGTGCGGATAAATTCCACGTCATCCCATCCAATCGCATTTGTGAAGATCGTCTGCAGGTATTCTTCGCCGAAAGCCGACGGTTGCATACGGCGTTCGTCGTACATCGTGGAGTGAACGCATCGCGGATGAATCATTCCCCACTTGTCACGAAGCTTGTTTGCGGACACAGAATCCACTTCGAATCCATTACGTTGACTGTACTGTAGCGTCGCGATCACATTGCTGGCACCAGCGGTCAACAGCTCAACGGCCTTGCCACCCAGCTGCGACGCATAAAAACGGTCGAACAGAATCGGTCGCCCGCCGCGCTGCGTGTGGCCGACTTTTCGAGTGAAAAATGCCGAGTTCGCAGGTTCGTGCGTTCGGACATTCTCGAAAAACTCTGGTTCGATGCGGTGCAGCAGGATCTCCTCCAGCGCATCGGCGGCTCCACTTAGTCGAATATTGCCAGCGGGGTCATACGATGGCCTGGATGCCCCAAGCTCTCTACCGTCGAGCGTTTTGACGCCTTCCCCAACGACAATCACAACGTGATGCTGCAGCGAGTAGATTTCTCTGACTTGCTGTTCCAGTTTGTCGATGTCCACCGCGACTTCCGGAATCAAAATCAGATCCGGCTGACCATAGGCAGCACCGAGAGCAATATAGCCGGACTGACGTCCCATCACTTCCACGATACCGATACGTCGATGGCTTTCCGCTGTTGTTCGCAGTCGTTGCACACATTGAGCGACCACAAACACTGCGGTCGCATAGCCTGGTGTGACGTAGTTGATGATGTCTTCCAGATCGATGCTCGTCCGATTGATCGTCTCTGATCTTTTCGGGGCATCCTTATTGTCAGGATCGCGAACCCATTCGTTACTTTCGTTCAGATAGTTCAATCCCAGATCGTTGTCGATCGTTTTGGGAGCGAGAACACACTGCGTGAATTCCGCCAGCGGCTGCATGCCGTTGATCGTGCCATCGCCACCGATGCAGATCAGTCCGTCCAGTTCCAGGCGTTTATAGTTGCGTCGCACGATGTCCATCTGATCAGAGTCTGGCTCGATGTAGGTCCGCGACGACCCGATCAGCGTACCGCCCAGACAGGGATCGAGCTCTGGAATGGTGGTGAACAGTGGATTCAGGTGAACGTGCGGGACTTGCGTGTCAAGCAGTCCGGCGTAGCCACGCTGCAGGCCAAATATATTGATTCCCAGCGAATTCGCACGCTCAACCGCGCCATAGATGGTGGCGTTCAGAGCTGGCGTATCACCGCCAGCGGTCAGGATTCCGATACGTTTCATGAGAATGGATATTTTTGAGAAGCCGGAAACTGAGAAAGGGGGACCGTATTCTGCGTGAACACGGCTGCGGATGAAAGGCAGCAAGGTTTTCCTGAAGATTGTCGACGGCCGTTTGAAAAATGTCGGAATGTGTCCTGCCCGACCGATTGAATTGGCTCGGCCGCAGTCTAACATGTGAGTCCGACGAGGTTCTGCCATGCCGTAGAACACCGACTCCTTTTCATCAGTAAGTAACAGGATCTGAAACGTGAGCAGCGTTGACGAAGAAGTAAAGACACAAAAAGAACGGCTGGACGCCCATACTCGCGAAATCGTGCAGTGGCACTTCGGCGACGATACCGGTTGTCAGTTCTGGCTCGACAGGAAGAAGGAGTTCGACTTCGATCCGCTCACGGACGTCAACTGCTTTGAGGACCTGCGAAAGTTCCCCCTGTTTGAAGACGACTGGCTGCGAGGTGGTCCGATGCGTCGCTGGGTGCCGGCTCCGTATCAGGATAAACCAATTTTTGTGTTTGAGACCGGCGGAACAACGGGCATTCCCAAGTCTCGCGTCGTCGTGGAAGATCACTGGATCGACTACGAGATGTTCAGCGAAACGCTGCCGGACAAATTCTTTCCGCGCGGTGCCAACTGGCTGATGCTGGGACCATCCGGTCCACGTCGCCTGCGACTTGCTGTCGAACATCTGGCTCAGCACCGTGGCGGAATTTCTTTCTGCGTGGATCTCGACCCACGCTGGGTTGTGAAGCTGCTGAAGAAAGGCAAAATCGAAGAAGCCAAAGAATACAGCGCGCACGTCATCGACCAGGCGATGGCGATCATCAGCGCGGGGAACGAAATTGAATGTATGTTCACCACGCCGAAGCTGTTGGAAGCTTTAGCAATGAGACTGCTTGACGAAGGCAGTAGTATTGAAGAAGCCGGAATCAAAGGCATCTTCTGTGGTGGGACCGAGTTTACTCAACAGTGGAACCGTTTTGCCTGCGAAGAACTGCTGGGGCCTAATGTTTACATGACCCCAACCTACGGCAACACGCTGATGGGACTGGCCTGCGGAAAGCCGTTCGATCCGGCTGACGAATACAAGGTGACGTACTACGCTCCACAGCCGCGAGCCGTGGTGGAAGTTGTTGAGTTCGACGATCACACGAAGATCGTTGATCACAACGCGACTGGTCGAGTGAAACTGTACACGCTGACGAAAGAATTTTTCGTTCCTGGTTTCCTGGAACGCGACGAAGGCGAACGCGAGCCACCTCACGAAAAGTTCCCATGGGACGGTGTCAGTGGTGTCCGACCGTATCACGTGTTCGCCAAGACAACCACGGTGGGCGTTTACTAGAAAACGTTGCCGGACTTTCGACCGGCTACGGTGGGTGACGCCCAAAACCGCGTCACACGCAGCGCTGTAGCCAGACCACCAGTCCGTTAGGCAGGCTGCTGCTTGTCGAGTTCCAACAGCCGCATCGCGACGGCGATGCGGCCAACACTTTCGGCGGCGCTGAAAGCGCCGCCGATAACCGGGAAGGGTTCCAGTCCGGCTTTTGACATGGCCAGCCCCATTGCTGTCCACTTGTGACGTTTGCAAAGGGAAAACGCTTCTTTGCGAGTCAGCCCCAGGCTCATTAGTGGATCGCTGAGTTCGTCCGCACCTTTCAGAAACAGCATGGTTGTTGAGCCAGCCGCAAGGACGGCCAGCGTGCCGATCACCGGAACTGCCGAAAGCGGGCTGCACACCAACATCACAGCGTGCGATACAGCCACTGATTTGCCCGTATTGAATATCGTCTGAAGCATCGAGTTCGCGGGACGCACGGTTTCGATCCCCAGGTCCGTCATGATTCGATTCGTGATCTGGTCGCCAAAGTAGTCATCCAAAATCCCACCGGTGACGCGCCAAGCCAACTGAAAACCATACAGCAGCAACACAAACATCAGCGCATACAACGCGATTGTGGCCCACTGGCTGACAGCTTCGTTGGCGGCGCCAGGTTTGAAGTATTCGACGATTGCCATGATGCCGGAATGCAGCCATTCGGTCAGCAGCCGACCTGTCATCAGAAGAATCGCAATCAACCCTACAGAAACCAGTGTCTGAATCACGATGGGAAAAACAAAGGATCGGAGGTACCCCTTGCGAGCCATCACAAACTTCATACCGGTCAGTGGTGCTGCCAGTCCTTCCATAAACTGGCCCCGGCGTGTGGCGGCTTTCGGTCGCTGAATCACCAGCTTGTCGAACTCCTGCCGCAGCGGATTAGCACTCGGGATTTCCTGTGTCTCGGACATCAGCAAAGAGTATCCGGACCAGGTTTTTACAGCAACCCGCCAGCGTTTAACAAATCAATGAGTGGCGGGCGTTTCCAACGCTTGTTTTTTCGTCCAGCCCGCTTCGAACCTGCGTCGTAGAGATGTGCGTGAGATACCGACTTCTTGAGCCCAGTCACTAAGACTTTGGCAGCGGCCTTTATATCGAATCTGTTTCGCTGTGCGGCTGTTTTTTCGAGCCTTCGACTTGTGAGTCCATTCGCCGTTGCCCGGCTTCCATGGCTGCGTAGTATTTTTGCGGACGAAGTAATGATTCACCGAAGTTTTTTTGCCAACGTCTTCGAAGAAGTTTTCGAACGCCTGCCAGCGCTTGCTCACCTGCCCCGATCGAATGATTCGCTCCCACGTACGATACGTCGGAGTCCCATACATTCCGTGACTCGTCCCCTGCGTGACGAACTGCTTCTTGCTACATGCAGCGCACTGCTTTGAATTCCCGCTGCGCAAGTTGGCTCGATAGTAATCGCCCCGCTTTCCGCATTCGCATTTGCACCGCCACAGGATGGCCGTGCCGCGGTATCCACCAAACCCAACAACTGTCAGTTTGCCGTATTTATCGCCGACCAGGTTGATGCGAATCGACGCCGGAACTCCACGCGAACTTGAGGACCTGGTGTTGGTGTTCGTTCTGGGTGTTGCGGCCACGGGTTTCTATTTTTCCTGAATGATGTTTTCGATGCAGGCATCCGTCGCACAGAGTACCCAGGAATTCTGCGAGAAAAAACCAGGCGGCGAGTTTCAGCTTCCGCAGGATGAGCATGTCATCCGCCTGTGGGGCGTGATCGGCGCAGCAGAAGGCGCCAATCCGGACGCATTGGCCCTGCAGTGTTTTCATTACATTGCGAAACCGCCATACTTCGCGGCAAATTCCGGCAGAATGACGATCGACCACGCTGGAAACGTCTTCAGCAGAATAGAAACCACTCGTTGACCACTCCGTACTCAGCACCGGCGAAGCCGCCAGCGACTTCACCGCCTGAACCACAGCAAAGCGGCGACGTGCGCCGGGGATTGCTGCTGGGCATTGGATCAGCCGTCAGCTATTCCCTGGCTAACCTCGCTTTACGAGGCCTGTCGGGGCGGCATGACGATCTTGCCTGGTCGATCTGGGTTTCGGCCATCAAGGCACTGCCGACCGTGATTCTGGCCGCGTGCCTGTTGTGGCGAAGACGACGCAGAGGATTGGTGCTGTATCCAACGGCCAAGCCGATTCCCATTTTGATTGCGGGCGCCTTTCTGATGCAGTTCGGTGGTAACCTCGGTTTTCAGGTGGCACTCGGACACATCGGGCTCGCGATCACCGTTCCGTTTGTGTTTGCATTCATTATTTGCGCGGGAGTGATGCTGGGGAAGATGTTTCTGGGTGATCGCGTGTCGCCTAAGACAGTGCTGTCGATGTTGATCATGACAGCTTCGATCATCCTGCTGTCATACGCCGCAAAACTGGCTGCGACAGTCTCCGACGAAGGTGCTGCGGATACGACGACGGAGATCGTGTGGTTTGGGATTTTGATGGCCGTTGTGTCCGGATCGTCGTATGGCATCAACGGAGTCGTGATTCGGAAAATCGCCCGTGATACGTTGCCGATCGAATCCATTTTGATCATCTACAGTCTGACAGGACTGATTTGTTTCGGCACGATGGGGCCATTGATGCTGGGGCAGGCGCGACTGCTACAGATTCTGCCTGACGAATGGACAATGATGTTTCTGGCAGGGATCTTCAATGCGATCGCCTTCTTCTGCATTACTCATGCATTAAAGCTACTGAATATCACTCTGGTAAATGTTGTGAACGCATCGCAAAACGCTATGTGCGCAGTAATCGCCGTGGCAGTTTACAGCGAGCCTGTTTCGACGCCGTTGATTCTGGGAATTGGGCTGTCGATCGTCGGACTGTTGGCGCTGGACCGCAAGTAGCCGCAGCGATTTGTTTTCCTGGGCCAAACCTGGCGGAGCTGGTCGCGGCTACTCTTTGGAAGTCGGCTTCAGCGATGCCTGGTATTCCGCAATAATTGCGTCCGGCGCTTCTTTGAACGCCTGCGCGCAGCCCTGGCAGCAAACGTAATAAGTTTTGCCATTGTGAGTGACCGGAATTGTTCCCAGTCCGCCCGTGACCACGCACTTGCGCTGATTGGCACCTGCAACAGCCAACTGTGTTCCGGAACGCGTATAGCCAACTTCAGACACACGCCTGAACGTCCCTGCGGCAGACGACCGTTTCTCCAGCAACACGGTCGCGCGAATGTCTTTCAGCTGATGTATCGTGCAACGAAAAATGCTGCCGTCCGCTTCTTCTGCAGAATGTAAAACCAATTTCGCGGGCCACTTTGACGGTATCTCCCCCGAGTACCGCATGGTCTCGCCGTCTGCCGTCTGCTGAAGGAACACTTTTTGTGTGGCAGAATCCCATGCGAGCCGCAATTCCTGAAACTGCTTTCCACCATCGCTCTTGATCACGATCGTCGGGGAGTTCCTGGAGAAATCCCACACGCACGTGGCATTCTCGGTCCAGGCACCCGCTCGCGAACCACGCTTCAGTTGCCCGACCCCGCGCCAGTCACCAATCAAAGAATTCAGCGGCTTCAATTCGTCGCTGGCGGCAGCACGGGGCACAGGTTTCAGAGTCGGCTCGTCTGCCGTGAGGAGAAAACACTGCAGCGATGCCAACAGAATAATCCCCAGGCAGCGAACACAATTTCTTTCTGACATGGTTTTCCCCGCCTTAACGAGTTGCCGTTTAGAGGTCGTGAGCCGGTAATACACTGGATTTTGCAATTTAGACGCACTGCCTCGGTGAGTGCGTCCGGAATCTTTACTCAGAATAGAAGTTGAGAGAATTTCCTAATCAGAGCAATCGGCATAACCGGACCAACAGTGCGAAAAGGCTCGCCGGAATAACCAGTCTGACGAGGGAATCGTGCATAACCCGTCGATACAGATCCTACGCTGATGTGGCGGCATGTCAAGATGTCCACCACTTCGCTTCTACGCTCAAAACGAAACGGGACGTCAGGAAGACGCCCGACAAACGACAGCTGTCAATG
>CALFOL010000544.1 GCA_937919915.1 uncultured Planctomycetaceae bacterium | reverse complement strand
CCGCCATAAGTCAGCGAATTTCGCTGTAGAAACCCCGCGAAGTCGACCAGTGGATTTTCGTTACCTGCCGGTCTGATCGTCACTGACTGCGTCCTTTAGCTCTTTGAGCCAGGCTCCGCGAGTCGTGCCGTGTCGAGATTCGTGCGCGCCTTCTCTTTCACTTGATAGGCGACGGTTGGACCCGTGTGGTTCAACAACATTGCTTCGACCGAGTAATCATCATGGTTGATGATTTCTGCCTGACGCGACTCCGATGCTTCGGCGTGAGTTACAGCGAAACGCTCTGCGTTTTTCAGCCGGAAAGTATCCACGCGATCGTGTCGGAACTGTACCGCGACACCACCGAAAGCCAACAGGTTCAGCCAGCGGGGCCGGAGGATCGACGAGGTTGCAGGACTGAATTTCCGTGCTGACTACTTCTCCCGACGATACTCGACACGTCCCGCAATGCTGATTAGATCGAGCCCATGCGAGCGTTCTGCATTGTTCAGCACGCTTTCCGCTCTTCCCATCATGCCAAACCGAACCGAGAAGTCGCCTTTCAATGGAGTAAACAATGATCGCCAGTGGCGTCGCGTCCCGTCGATCTGACTGCCGGTGCTATTCATGTCGTCGAGGAGATCGCGGTCAAGATTCGTCGCTGCCGTACCGCAGCTTGTGGCCAGATAAATCGGCTGGTCCACTGAGACTTCCCGTTGATTCGATGACCACGTCACCCAGCACGTGTTTGGCGGAATCGATTGGCACATTCAAAAGTGTGATGGTGCCTCGATGTTCACTGATATTGAACGTGCCGGCGTAGTCCCGATTTCGACTGCCAGCGGACGTCAGAATCAATTGGCCATCAACACCGGCGATGTCTGTGCCGACTTCGCAGCCTTGAAGCAACAACGCCGTGCACGCGGGCACAAACAGTGTGAGTTCGGCATTGCGGCGCCAGCGGCTTCCGGCCTGGCCATTACCATTTGGCGATCGTATATCGTACGAAGCCTGTCGATTCCCTTCCTGATGCGTCAGCCCCTTCACAGTCAACAGGTCGGCCTGCTTTCCCTGGAAAACACTGTAGTGTCGTTTGCTGGTGGCGATCTCTTCAGTCCACCTGGTATTCGCCGCCAGCTCTTCTTCGGTCCGCAGCTTTCCATCGGCGTTGTTCGCGTATGCTGTCTTATCCGCGGCATACTCTTCAGCCGTTTTGCCGACCAACTCGGGAGCAATGCGATGCTCATGAGTCACTTCAATACCGGCAAGATGGTCATCGACTGCTTCACCGGATGACAGAACCTTCTTCACCAGAACAAGTTTCGCGTGTGGTTCGTGCCATCCCACAATTTTGATTTTGTCAGCCGTGACAATTAACAATCGTTCCGGTCCTGACTCGATCTTCTGTTCGACGGTTTTCGTCTTGATATCGAAGGCGCTAACGAGCGTTTTTTGTTCGTCGATTTCCTGACGGACATTTTGCAGCTCCAGCCGCGCATCCGAAATTGCAATTTCGCCGTTTTCCCTTTCGAGCTTCCCGCTGCGAATTTCGTTCTCCAGTTCTTCCAATCGCGTCTTTGCAGCCTCGTACTTTGTCTTCAGCTGTTTGTCGACAAACCATGCCCCTTCAAACGACGTTTCGAAGACCTCGGTGTTTAGCGGAGCGACCGCCTTTGCTGTTTTTGTTTCATCCGCCGCAGCAATTTGTTGCCATAACATGACGCAGGAAGCGAGAACACAAAACACCATGAGACTGTGTGTACGACACATTGGGCTTCTCCAGATTCGTCAAAGTTTGTTTGTTCCCCTGCAACATAGGGGGACCAGACTCGAAAATCACTCCGGGAAATCCGGCAATTTCTCCTGATTTTACGGATACGCACGTTTGGCGAACGGCCGCCGCGACATTTTTCGCACGGCTCGTCAATTTGCCGCTGGCAACCTCTGTGAACCGAAAACTTTCCACAATAAGCAGGCGCTTATATGTTTTCGCACATAATAATCTTCGGATCATCCTTAC
>CALFOL010000543.1 GCA_937919915.1 uncultured Planctomycetaceae bacterium | reverse complement strand
TGGGAATGTTCAGTTGTTGCCAGTCGCAGCACAATCGGTTGGTGTTGGTTAGCTACACTTATTGAATGGAACTTGTTCACGTTGAGTCAGGTTTTCAGGGCGACCAGTAGCTCGCATGGTCCGAGGGGCAATTAGAACCACTGACAAAACCTGCGTGAGCCAAAACCACAGGCGTCCCCTTGGGTTGCACGACAGCAGCCAATCTGCGGCGTCATCGCTCCTCGACGACGATGTCGCCGTCTCCCTGTCGGAATACAGTTGAGACCGAAATCCCCAAACGGGCAGTACCTGCGGGATGATCTTCTGCCGTCCCGCAGAACAACCCAATCGCGATTTCATACGCGGAAGCTGTATCGATTATGCCAGTCATGCCGCCTGTGACCGTTTTGCGCAGAATGCCGCTTCGTTCGGTGGTCACGATTGCTCTGTGTCTAAGGGAGTTGCTTGTAGCATACGTGACGAAGGCACCGGTTAGACATCGAGCAATACCGGCATAAGCGACGAAACCGTACCTGCCGGAACTTCCGAAACCATTGCGAGGTTTGTTTCCAACGAAACAAACCAATCCGCAGGCCATTGGCCAATTCAGAAGAACCGCTGACGCCAGGGAAGGCATTTGCATGATTCAGAGCTCACAAAAATCGCTTCACACTCGAGCAACAGTCTGCCTGCTGCTGGTTTCTGTTGTGTTGACGTCCTTCACGGGATGTTCGCGCCGTTTCTGGCGGCAACAGGCGGAAGCGGATACGTACCATGCAATTGCGGAAAAGCAGAACGATGAACGGTGGCTGTTGCCCCGAGTCGATTTGCAGCCTGATCAACGTAGTCGCTTTTACGACCCATATGATCCCGATTGCATACCTCTGCCACCAGACGATCCTGCTGCTCATCAGTTCATGCACTGCTCGAATGGCAAAGAGGGTTACAAAGGCTGGCACAAATACGGCGACACGTTAAGCGTTGAAAATCCACACTGGCTGGATCCGTATGCGCACCTGTTGACGCCAGGCGATCCAACAACGTCGCATGGTGATGTTGAGATCCCGATGGTTACGCTGAAGGACGCCATTGCACTGACGCACATTCATAGCCGTGAGTTTCAGAGTCAGCTTGAAGACGTTTACCTGCAGGCTTTGGCGTTGACGGAACAACGTTATGAGCTCGGTCTGAAATTTCTGATTGGCGGAGGCGGCAGTGGCACAGCTGGTGCTCTGTTTTCGTCAGCCTATAAGCAAAACGCGCCGATTGGTTCCAGAAGCACTCAGGTGATTCGGAGTGGGCTGGGCGTCACTCAGCAACTGGCCACTGGCACCCAGCTTTCGCTTGAATTACTGAACGCATTCACGTGGCGACTTGGCCCCGACGGCGGCAACATAACGGGCCTCGCGTGGAGCGTCACGCAGCCGCTGCTGAATCAGGCCGGCCGGAAAGTCGTGCTCGAAGCTTTGACTCAGGCTGAGCGGACGCTGCTTTATGAAGTTCGAAACATGGCCAGATTTCGTCAGACAATCTTCACGGACGTGGCTGCTGACTATCTGAGCCTGCAACAACAGGCTCAGATCATTGTGAACCAGCAGAACAACATTCGCTTGTTGGAGAGACAAATCGAAGCGGGGCAGGTACTGGATAGTTTCAAGCCATTTACCGTTCGGGAAGAACTGGGGGATCTGAACGAAGCCATCCCCGAATCGCTCCGTGAAAAGCTCAAGTATGACGATACGACTCTGTCATGGTCTGGTCCGATGAGCGATGATGAGCAGGCGCAACTGCTGGCAATAAGTGAGGACAGCAAATTCCAGGCAGCTGCAGAACAGCTGATCAGCTTTCGCAAGAACGAAGTCGTCAGCCTTGGCGTACTCCAGTTGACCAACGACCTCAACAATGCTCAAACCACATTGATCGCTGCACGACAGCGACTGGCCGATTCTCTGGACCGATTCAAGATTCGGCTAGGGCTGCCACCGAACATCGAAATGACGCTGGACGATTCGTTTCGCGTGCCGTTTGTACTCATCGACACGAAGCTTTCGCTATTGGAAGACTCGCTGAATGAGTTTGCAAAATCCCTGGGACCAAGCCTGATTCCAGCTCCTCAGGGGCGTGGGGCAGAGCGGCGTCAGCCGCCCGAGTTCGAAGAGCTGCGAGCCTACGTCGCACAGCTCGCCACGTTGCGAGACCAGGTCAGAGACGTCGCGTTGGCTCCTGTGAATGAGGACTTCGAGCCGATTCGTCAGATCCTGAAGATCACCAGCGACGAAAACCTGGTCAATCCGAATGGACGCAGCTTCGGAACAGTTGAAGAACGACAACGAGTGATTCGTGATGTGGCGCGCGACCTTCGTAACTATCGCTTCAATGAACAGGATTTTCAGCAATGGGATCGAGCCACAAGTCTGCTGAGCTCACTCACAAAAGGCGAGAGCGCGGATGATCTGTTCAAATCAATGGACAACGATGGCGACGGCATACTCTCAGCCAGCGAGTTTCCGATGGGGTGGAATGATCTGCCACGAATCAAGAAGCTCGACAGGAAGGCCCGCCTGGCAGAAAAACTCAAGCCGCCCGAATTTGTAGGAGCCCTGCGAGACTCTGCCATCGCGATTCGTGAAGAGTTGCTGAAGATGGTGCGGAGTCTGGAAGTGGTGCAAGCTGGACTGCGAGTCGAAGCGATCGCGCTGAATCGATTTACTCTACCGGGCCGACAGGATGTCCCAACGATTGATGAAGTGATCGAGGTTGGCCTGGCCAATCGCCACGACCTGATGAACGCTCGCGGCGTGGTCATGGACGCTCGCCGGGCGTTGGAAGTCGCCGCAAATGCACTAAAAGCGAAACTGGATGTGAATGTCAGCGGCTCCAATCGGCTGCACAGGGGTTCAAACGACACTGTCGACGTCTCAGTCGACTTCAAAACCCCACTGGATCAGGTAGCGGAACGCAACGACTACAACACGGCTTTAATTGCCTATCAACGTGCCAGACGAACATATATGGCTGCCGAAGACAATATTAAGCGGGATATCCGCATCGCCTGGCGTGCCCTGGAGGTGTCGCAGCAACGGTTGGAAATTGATCGTCAGACGGCACGTAATGCAGCTTTGGAATACGACAATGTTACGATCTCGACTCGCCAGGACAATCTTTCCCTGTCCAGAGCTTTGAATACTGTTCTGCGTGCCGAGAATGCTCTTGTGAACGACTGGGTCAGTTATGAGACAAATCGCCTTAACATCTACCGTGATATGGGTATCATGCAGATCGATGAAGACGGTGTGTGGGATGATGAATTCTACCAGCGAGACGGTCAGCCTGAATCATCCACCCTCCCCGACTCGACCATTCTGGCACCGGAACTACAACCCAACATTCCGTTTGCTCCGAATCCTGCCCCGCCTGCGAATGCCCCACCTGACGCAGTCCTAAACTTGCCAGAGAATCCTAACCAATGATGAAGCACCGAACATCTGCAAAACCATCTGCTCGCCAGCGTGCCGGAGCGACCAGAGCGTGGCTGATTGTTGGCCTGCTTATTGCTGGTGTGTTCGCGGTCTTTAAAGTCCCCGCGTCACGAGCAAAAATCGACGAGTTCTTCGCGTCTGGCGAAGAAACAGAAACCAGCCTCTACATTCTGCACACTGCAGGCAAGGGGCCGTTTCGCATCATGATCACCGAGAACGGTACGATCGACAGTCTGCGCAACGCGACGATGATTAACACGGTCGAAGGTTCGACAACGATCATTTCGCTGGTATCAGAAGGAACTCGGGTCAATGGCCCGATCGAGGCGGAAATCGACGGTGTGGTTGAGTTCGTTGAGACGGAATCCGGGGCTGAAAAAACGGTTCTGGTTCGCGGTGCGGATGGCGAAGAGAAAACCTATAAGTTTGCGATGGGGCCGTTTACCGAACTCCTGGTAGAGGATCGTCAGGAGATTAAGAAGGGTGAGTACATTGCGGGCGACATGCTGTGTGAACTTGACTCGTCAACTTTGAACGACAAGGAAAAGCAGCAGCAGATCGACGTCACCACGGCCCGAGCAGATCTGGAAAAGGCAAAGAAGAGCCTGGAAATTCAGGAGTCCACCAATGAGAGCAATAAGGCAGCGGCCGAACTTGCTCAGACGTTAGCTCAACTTGACCTGATAAAATATAAGGCGCCCGGTGGCGAATACGAGCAGCAGAAGCAGACGATTGCGGGCGACATCAAAAAGTTCGAAGAAGAGCAGGCGATGGCTCAGGAAGAATACGAGAAAGTCCGCGACCAGGCGCGCCGGGGCTACACGAATTTGAACAACCTCGAAGCCGCACGAATTAAGGTCACGCAGCAGAAAATCCTGCTGGATGTGAAGAGCAGTGAGCTGAATTTGTTGGAAAAGTTCACAAAGAAGCGAACGGAGAGTGAGCTGGAGCAGATGGCCGAAGAGACGGTTCGCGAAACGAAACGCGTGCAGCTGGAAGGCGAAGCTCAAATGGCTGGCCTGACAGCGGATCACACAGCGCGGGATCTGACTTTGCAGGTGGAAGACGAGAAGCTGGAACGGCTGCTGCGGCAGATCAAGGCCTGTCGGCTGATTGCCCCCCAGGGCGGCGAAGTTGTCTACGCGTCACAGAACAGCCGTCGCAGCGAGCCCGTTGTGATTGAAGAAGGGGCCACGGTTCGGGAGCGTCAGGCCGTGATTAACCTGCCGGATCTCGACCAGATGAAAGTCGATGCTCGTATCCACGAGTCACGAATCAGCCGTATTTCCATCGGGCAGCCGGTCGAAATCTACATCGATGCGGTTAGCAATACAACGTTCCACGGCATCCTGGAAACAGTGTCTTCCGTCCCGGTTCCGGGTAACTGGCCGAACACGGATCTCAAGGAGTATGAGGCTGGCATTCGCATCACTGACAGCAAAGAAATGGTCCGCAAATTGAAACCAGGCATGACGGCGGAGATTCGTATCATTGTCGATGATCGTCAGGAAGATGTCATGCAGATTCCCGTACAGTCCGCTTTGTCGATTGCAGATAAGCATTTTGCTTATATCGTCAAAGGCAATAAGCCGGAGCGACGTGAATTAAAGATCGGCGA
>CALFOL010000542.1 GCA_937919915.1 uncultured Planctomycetaceae bacterium | reverse complement strand
AAAAACTGCGCAAGCCAACAGCCCATGCAATACCAGATTTTTAACTGCCCAGGATAAACCCAATCCGCTGCTCCGCCACCTCAAGCCCCACGAAATCACTCAAATGTCCCCGTATGCAATATCCGGGCTAGCCTGCGCTAGCCTAGTTCACGAACAGGTCCAGATACATCACCAGCAGAAACAGCGAGATGATGAAGACGAAGCCAAGTCTGTGAGCGTAGTCGATGACCTTGGGACTAGGCTTCTTTCTGCTGACAGCTTCCCAAATCAGAAAGAACATGTGGCCACCGTCGAGGATTGGGATCGGCAGGAAGTTCAGGACTGCCAGGTTGATGCTCAGGTACCCCAGGAACTTCAGCAACTGAGTGGCCCCGTTGTCTGCGACGGCATAACCGATACGGACGATTCCAAGCGGACCACTGAGAGCCGTATAGTTCAGGTTGCCCTGAAACAACGCTCGCAGAGTCATGTAGATGCTCATCCCCGAGCTCTTGGTCTGATAGTAGCCCAGTGCCATCGCATCGCCGAAGGATTCCGCTTTGCGTTCGAACTGATGCAGCTGAAAGCCAGGAATACCTCGCATGGGCAGATACCAGCCGTCCGTGAATTCACGTTCCTTCAGCAGTGTGGCGAATCCTTCATTGCCTTCTGAGCCCGGAGCAATGTGAATCTTGACCTGTCGATTCGGCGCCATCTGGATTTGACTAAACACCCACGCCCAGTTGATTTCTCCGGAGGTGTCGTCTTCCTCTTCTTTCCGGATCTCTTCAAAATTGATCTCGAACGGTTTGTCGGTGTCACCGAAGTCATCAGGAATGATTTTCGTGGGATCCGGGTGCCGTAGTTCAATCATCGAGATCTTTTGATTCTCGGCAAACGGCGTGTCCGCTTTTGAAGCTTCGCTGCCGGGGACGATGTGCGCAATTCGATCCTGAACGTGAAAACCTGCACCGATCGCCGCAATTCCGAGTGGTTCTGTGATCGATCGTGGACGTTCGGCCCATGCCGAGATGTCATCCGGAACCATGGTCAGTGTCACATCAACCTTGCCATCATCGGTTTGCCGTTTGACTGTGACCTCGACTGGCTGGCCAGCGTGTTCAGAGAAATAATTCGGCAGACGCAGCGGATCGATGTCTTTACCAACAACGATCTCATCGACCGCCGTAATCTGGTCTTTCAGCAGCAGGCCGGCTTTCTCCGCTATGGAGTCTTTCTTGATCGCAGATACAGGCCCAATTGCCATCCATAGCCCGATGGACTTGAACTGCATGGGCGGAATTGTGATCGTTAGCTTTGCTTTTTTTCGAGTGTCTTCGGCTCCAGGTTTGACCGGCTCCGTGTCTCCCGGGGAACGCAGCACTGTATATTGGATTTCTTCACTTGCCATCCGAGCCGTTGCTTCAAGCATTTCGTGAAAGAACTGAATCGGTTGACCGTTCATCTCCACGATCTCATCACCCGGTAGAAATGGCGTCGAGGCCCGTTCGGACGCCAACCCCGGCTTGCTGATCGCCTTGACGTCACCGATTTCCTGCGCCAGTTTCGATGTCACGGCCGGGCCGATGCCCACGACTCGCACGGTTTTCCCCTGTCGAGGCGTGATCGTTGTGGTGAATTCCTGCCCATCAACATGTTTGCCCTTCAGCACCACGGGACCGCTCGACAGCACGACTTCCTGTTTGAAGTCCGTGAAGTTCTTGGTCGTGGTGCCGTTGGTGCTGGTGATCAGATCACCTTCGCGTACTCCAGCGACCCATGCCGGTGAGCCGGTATAGACGCTCCCGACCATCGGCACGGTTTCGATCACGCCGAAGAAATATGCGGTCGCAAAAAACAGACAGCCGGTGATCACGTTCATGATCACGCCTGCAGAAATAATGGCCATTCGCTGCCAGACTTTCTTCGACGAGTACGCTCGCGGATTCTCCGCGATTTCGTCGCTCGTCATCTGGTTGGGATCCATGTCATCCTGTCCCAGCATCTTGACATAGCCGCCGAATGGCAGCGCTGACAGCGCGTATTCTGTTTCGCCTTTTTGTCGGCTCCAGATAATCGGGCCAATGCCGATACTGAACCGTTCCACGTTCACGTCACACCATTTGGCGACCGCGAAGTGTCCGAGTTCGTGAAAGAAGATGACCATGCCCAGTCCCAGAACAACCGACAGAATGTTGCCGATTTTTCCAAGCCATGCAGGTGTGGCCAGAAGTGTGAGTACATCAAGATCCAAGACTAAGAGTTCCACCGAAGTGCTTCCTCCCGAGCCCAGTGGTCCGCCTGCTGGAGTTGTTCCAGTGTGGGCTGAGCGTCGTATGTGTGGTGGTTAAGAACGTTGTGAGAAACCTGTGTGATCTGGTCAAATCGAATTTCGTGCTTTAGAAATCGGTCGACCGCTATTTCGTTGGCAGCATTCAGGATTGCTCCGGCCGTGCCGCCCGATTTTGCGACTTCGAACCCCAGCTGAAGAGCTGGAAACGCTTCGAAGTCCGGTGGGAATAACTCCATGCTAGACGCCACAGTCCAGTCCGTGTCGGGACATGGACACTCTATCCGATCCGGAAATGTCAAAGCATACTGAATTGGCAGCCGCATGTCGGGGGGAGACATCTGGGAAATCACCGAACCATCGCGATATTCCACAAACGAGTGGATGAAAGACTGGGGGTGCACAACTACCGAAATCTGGTCGGCGGAAACACCGAACAGCCAGCGAGCTTCAATAATTTCCAACGCTTTGTTCATCATCGTAGCGGAATCAACGGTAATTTTGGGCCCCATTTCCCAGGTTGGATGTTTCAGGGCCATTTCCGGAGTCACGGTTTTCATTTGTTCCAAAGTCCAGCCACGAAACGGTCCACCACTGGCTGTTAGAACGATTCGCCGCAGGTCCTGTTTTCTTCCGGTCTGAAGTGCCTGAAAAATCGCGCTGTGTTCGCTGTCGACCGGAAAAATCAAGGCGCCCGTTTCGGCCGCTCGAGCCGTGATGATCGCGCCCGCTACGACAAGGCTTTCTTTATTGGCAAGAGCCACTCGTTTTCCGGCGTCGACAGCGGCCCAGGTCGCCTGCAATCCAGCAGCGCCCACAATGGCGGAAATCACAGTGTCAGTGGCATCAGAGCGAATCAGTTGATCAAGTTGCGAATTGCCCGCAAAAAACTGTGTCTTTGGGGCCAATGAGGTGGTGTCGATCTGCTTCGCCGCGGCTTCGTCACCCAGCAGAATCCAGTCCGGCTGGAACTCTATTGCCTGATTGAGCAGTCGTTTGCCACTTCGAAATGCTGTTGCTCCCAGCAGCCGCATCCGATCAGGATGGCTGCGAATCACGTCAAGGCTACTGGTTCCGATGGAACCAGTGGACCCAAGAACGACGATGGATTGAGGAGTGGTCACTGAATCGAGTCGTTCCAAGGCTGGGGAGCAGCCCATGGAGCGAGTCCAGGACGCTGATATTCCTCAGTTGTAGTCGCAAGGGTTTTCAGGAAAACGGGTTACAGCATTTGTCGACCGTTATTCTAGGGGGCTCAGGAATTCTCTACAAGGCGGCCTGAGAGGCATCAACCTTCCATTTGGGAGCGGGACATGGGAAATAGCGGTTTTATAGCACCTGATCCAGACAACGCTGCGCAGGGCTTCCGTTTCTGCCAGCGTGCCTCGCTGAAAAACCGGTTTCCGTTCCTCAGGAAAGGCTAGCTGTCGACAGAATGGACCGGTTTGGTGAAGATCATGCGTCCAGAACTGCTCTGCAGAACACTGCTGACGATGCTGTCGATTTCCTGACCGACCTGGTTAGCAGCACCTTCACAGACCACCATCGTGCCATCGTCGAGGTATCCAACACCCTGGCCCGGGCCTTCGCCCTCTTTGATCACTTTCATTCGCAGGCGTTCGCCTGGGATGTAACGTGGACGAAGAGCGTTGGCGACATCATTCAGGTTGATGACGGGAATTCCCTGCACGCTGGCGACTTTGTTTAGATTGAAATCGTTGGTGATGACTCCGCCGCGGAGTTGCTTGGCAAGTTCGACCAGTTTGTGATCGACCGCCATTGAACGAAATTCATTCCGATTAGTTTCGTGAACTCGGACTTCTGTATGAGGGCTCTTCTGCATATTCGCCAGGACTTCCAGCCCACGTCGACCGCGAGCCCGTCGGTTCTTGTCGTTGCTGTCTGCGATGTCCTGAACTTCCTGCAGCACGAAGTCTGGCACGATCAGCTGGGATTCCAGGATTTGCGTTTCAACGACTTCCGCGATTCGTCCATCAATTAGTGAACTGCTGTCCACGATCAGTGGCCGGCCGCCCTTCAAATCACGGGCAAATTCCACGTAGGGGATAATAAAGCGGAAATCGTCTTTCGTCTGTAGAAGCAGCGACACGCAAATATACGGCAGGATCAACAGAGTCAACATGACGGCCATACCAGTGTATGGAGGTTTCACAATCGGATTCAGTGCCTGAATCATCAGGTACGCCAGCAGAACACCAACCAGGATGCCAAAGTAGATTGCAGAGATAACCTCGATGCGTTTCTTAGCGATCAGCAGGTCACCAATCGTGACGATCTGGCTAATGAACAGGAGCACGAAAAATGCTGTCAGCTTGTTATCGTTGATGATTTTCGGACGCGCAATGATTTGTGCAGTCGTGTCCACTTTCAGAATGACCTGACCGTCCTCCGTGTTGATAATTCGTGGAATCATCTGGCCTTCAGACTCAGCGGTTTCTGGATTGATGTACGCGAGAATCGCTCCCGCACACACCAACAAATAGGCGACTCGCAGTATGACGAGTAACATAGAACTCTGGCCCCGACGGGAATTGGTTATAGATAGTGTAAGTGTAGTCTGGTTAATGCGTCATTGTTGCACAATTCCGCACCGAGACAACCAGCCACCTGGGAATTCACTGGGGTTTCACGTGCAGCAGAGTGTAATTCGAGGAAGTTTCCGGAACCAGGAAGCCGTTTTGTCACAGCGCATAAAAAAACGGTGGTGAGTCGGCCAGGAAGCAGACATCACCACCGTTTCTTTTTACACGAACAGTTCCACCCAGCTAGCTGAGCGTCGGTGGAACCGCAGGTCTTGTAAACCGAGCGAGTTCCGCCGTGAGGATACCTCACGTTTCCTCTTTTGCAGCCGGAGCAGAAGGTCTGATTTTCAGCCCTTGATCATTAAACTGGACGACCGCTCTT
>CALFOL010000541.1 GCA_937919915.1 uncultured Planctomycetaceae bacterium | reverse complement strand
CCACCACCAGACATGCCGCCATCAGTAGACGCAACGGCCTGAGTTTCGCCTGTGCCGATGGGAGTCGCATCCTGCACCACAGAGTATGGCTGGTCGAAAAACACGTCCAGAGGAACGTTGCCAAGGTACTGAACACCGTTGGCATCGGCCCATCGTTCGTTCTGCCGGCGCGGTCGACCGATGTCTGTGCTGGCCTGCGCCGGGGAAGCGACCTGTACGCCTCCACCAAGATTCACAACAGGAGTGGTTCCGGTTGTGGGGGGCGGAGATGGTGTGCTGTTATTGCAACCTGAAGACAACATCGCAAGGCAACTGATGGACGCCGCCACGAATACGCTTGCGGAATGTGTTGGTGAATAAGTCATGTGCCTGCCTGCGTTATCATGTTTTGATCGCTTAAACGCCCAGGAATCTATTCTAGCCCCTTTCGCAGCGTCGTGAAGGATGCGATACCAGCGAATTGCGGGGGTTATGAAAGAATCGTGGATTCCGTGGAGTTCAATCCATCCTCCGTCACGCACAGTCGCAAGGTTCCTGTTTCTATCCACCTGATCGACCGCCCCAGTCCTCCAGCCAGGGAATATTTCGATCGATGACGCTGTCCTGGCACACACGAGCAAACTCTGTGGAACGATGTTCCTGCCCCGGTTCGACGCGATCGATGCGCAGATCCAGAATATGCGCTGCGATTTGTTTTGCCGTTTCCTCGGCCGACGCAAGATCGCCTGCTGTCCACTTCGCGATACTCGCACCGACCTTCGCCAGGTCGCCCGGCAGGTGGACGTATCCCAGCTCCAGGTCATCATAGACCCCCAGCGAACGCACCAGCAAGCGATACAATGGCAGCTGCAGATCGACCCACTCTTTCTTTTTCACATGAGTCGCCTCCGGAGGGTCGGCTCGTTCGCTGCTCTTATAGTCCAGCACTCGCCACCGACCGGTTTTGTGATGCTGGTCAATGCGGTCGACACGTCCGGCCAGCACCACATTGCGGCCTCGGGAATCTTCGAACGACTCGTAGCGTAACGCCTTTTCAGAATGTTGAATTCGCCAGCCCTCTGACGCCGTTTTCGCCTGCCAGTGAGCGAACGCAGTCAGCCGGTTTTGCACCATCTGCAACTGCACGGACACGGTAGCACTGCGTGTTTTTCCAAAACGGGTGGTGGCAATACTGCTGAGCGTTTTCAGGAGATACGCCTCAATGGATTCAGGAGTCGTGGAATCGACATAGGCTGACTGGCCGAACTCATTCAGTACGTCGTGAATCAAACTTCCGAACGCCGGCGCCGCAAGTTCCAGAGTTTCGTCTTCCACAGGACGCAGTCGAAGTTCTCGCTTTAGAAAGTACCGATAAGGACACTCCAGATACTCGCGAAACGCCGTCACCGGAATTTCTTTCGGCCGCTGCGGGATCATGATCGGCCGCGGAATAGTGAAGCCGCTGAGTCTTCGAGGAGCTTCATCTGCAGACGCCGGCGCGGCATCGTTTGCAACGGAAGGCGCTGCGGCCGTGATATCGCTGGCCTGCGGATCCGAATCGTAAAAGCGTTGCACGCGAGCGGGCAGACTGTCCGCATCGGCGGCGAACCACAGCCGACTGGGCGCCAGAGGATTGCCTTTGGGATCCGTTCTGCCGGCAATAAAAATGAACTGTTCACGACTGTTCAGCATGGCCGTAACAAGATAGGCGTCACGTGCATAACGTCGCCGATTGTCGCGCAGTCCCAGTGTTGTTCGCAGGGTATTCGGCAAAAACACATCCGACGTCACGGACTCGGGCACAAACCCTTCATTGAATCCGGTCAACAGCAGCACCGGACTGTCGTCCATCGCCAGCTCCAGCCAGCCCAGCAAATCGATCGCCTGGTCGTCAGCGACTGGCGGAATGTTTGTGTCGCGCGTTTGCTTCAACAGAAATTGAATTGCCTGAGCTGCCGTGCACCGCAACATCACTGAAGCTGGAACACGAGACAAAACCTCAGCGGCGTCAGACAGTGCTTCACAACACGCAGAGATCCCGTGGTCGCGAAAATCATCCGGCTGCAGTTCGTAGTCTTGATACAGGGCATTCAACATACGAAGAACGCCCTTTGCCCAGACATTCAAAGGCAGCCGTGATTCCAGTTGACTGTTCAGCGAACGAGACACCACGTCCACCTGGTCATCAAATAACAACTGCTGTGAACGTACTCTCGACGAACCGTCTGTCGCAGCATCCACTTCGTGTGGACACAGATGACTCAACAATGATTCGACAGCGGCCAGTATGCCTCCAATCAATTCCCGTCGCGGACGCGTCCCCAGCAGGACGCCGGGGCTGGCCTGCAAATGTCGGGCGATGTAGTTGTCCAGTTCCGTTAACCAGTCAGCGGACACTCCTTTGTGACCGGCGATTTTGACGTCGATACGCGCTTCGATCCAGGCCGTAACGTCTGGATGCCGGACGAGGTCGGACAACGTGGCAAAGTCTGGCGGCAGACCTCCGCGAGCAGAGGAAAGATGGTCCACGATTCCGCTCAGTAACCGCCATGGGCGACTATCCTGCAGCTGCATTCCGACCGGCCAGCGTCCCGCGACTCCGGCGTCCGAAAGCTGCTGTAGAACAGCGGGAACCAACGAGTCGTCAGCGATACCAATGGAAATCTCGTCCGCCCGCCGCGTTCCAGCCAACGCGGCAATTTCTCTCACCGCAATGGCCGCCTGCTCTGCCGGGTTTTCCGCGATGCGTGTGGCTGCGGAGTCGATATTCAGCTTCCTGTTGCTCCAGCTTTCGACGTGCAGGCAGCCGTAAGCATCAAACGCGTCCGCCTCGCTTTCAGGTGCGTGAATCAATGCTGTGACTCGATCCGCCACCTGGTCCAGCATCTGTTGCACAACACGATTCATGTCTGCCGTACCCACCAGCAGAATGTCGAAATCAACCTGACACTCCTGCTGATCCACGGCGACTAATCGAGACGTCTGGCGATCCCACAACCCCATTTGATCCACCTGGACCAGGTATTCCGCCTGTAGTTTGTTGAACGCTTCCCAGCGCTTCGCTTCGTCGCGATTTTCCAGTTTCTTCAGTGCTTCAGTAACGTCATTGAAATCGATTCCTTCTTCAGCCAGTTCGTTATGCTGAGTCTGCAGTGTGCTGCACAACGCCAGCCACGCGGGAATCGCGTCGTCGCTGGGAATCTGCGGCAAGGCGACGGCCAACTCGGATTGTGGAATCGCCTGGATCGCGTTCTTCCAGATCAACAGCTGTGTCAGGTCTTCCGCAAAGGGGCGCTTTGGCTTGTACAACATTTCCGGAAAGTACCGAAACGTCACCAGGCGTGGCGGCATGAAGGCGGGCCATTTCCTGGACGCCTTTTCGAACAGCAGTTCCAGCATTCGACGAGACGCGCGCGCTCCCGTGAAAACCACCACGACGTTGCGCAGATCAAGCCGGGACTTTTCGGCGTATCGCTCGATCACGTAGTCGGCCACCGCGGGAAGCAGCGGCTGATTCCAGTCAAAAAAGTGCCGAGTAACAGGCATTGCAACGAATCCGTTCTACGACTCTCGAGGGCTGTTCGATACGCCACAGCGTATTACGCTGACGAATGGCCGCGGGGCACGCGTTTCGAGCGAAGAAAACCCTGCTCCCGCGAGCGAGTACCGTTCACAACAATAAGTAAACTGCTCTATTGTAGCCGTAACGAACCAGTGCCGGAATCGTCAACGCAGGATTTGACCGTGGCTGGGTGGCACGTCTTCGAAGCCGGCGTGTCGCGCAGTCATCAGGAACCTGTTTGCCGCGTGCCAGGAAGAATCGACGCCGCTTTGTTTGAGTGCGATGCAGACAGGTTTCCGGTCGGCCAGCCGACACAACTTGCCTGAACGGCAAGATGTGGTACCCACGTTCTTATTGCGGGTCGTCTTTCGATTCGCTCAAGAACGCAAAATACAAGCACGACGCGCAAGCGAGTGAGTGAGTCCTGTTCACCACTCATTCATTCGCTGGCGCGTCGTGCCTAAATAAATCTCCAGGTCTCAACGACGTTCGCTACTTGCTCGGAGTCTCTTCGAGATACGTGTAGCCGTTCAATGCGTCTTCGTAGAACCGCACAAACATGCCGGCTTCAGCGTGATCGATCAGCCCTTCTCGGACGGCCTTTTCTGCTGCGATCTGGAGATTGTGAATCAGATCTCGCCCACTGAACTGAACGTATTCAAGCACCTCGTTCACGGTTTCGCCCTTCAGGATCGTATCCAGAATCACTTCCCCGGTGTCCGACAACTCAACATGCACTGCGTTCGTGTCACCAAACAGATTGTGCAGGTCACCCAGGATTTCCTGGTAAGCACCAATCAGAAATGCACCGAGATAATACGGCGACTCGTTGTATTCGTGCAGCAGCAGCGTCTGCTTGACATCACGTCGATCAATGAACTGGTCGATCTTACCGTCTGAATCACATGTGATATCACTCAGCACGGCATGCCGCTTCGGCTCTTCGCACATGCGATGAATCGGCATCACCGGAAACAACTGCTTGATGGCCCAGGAATCCGGCATCGACTGAAACAGCGAGAAGTTGCAAAAGTAGTTATCAGACAGCATCCGGTTAAGCTTCTCCAGCTCTTCCGGAACGAAATCCATCGACTGTGTCATCGCCCAGGTGCGATGACAAATCGCAAAGAACAGATTCTCTGCCAAACAACGCTGATCCAGCGGAAGGTGACCTGTTCCAAACAACGTCATCGCAACATCGATTGCCTGTTGCGCGTCGTGAAAGCTTTCCAGGGCGTTCCGAACGTTCAGGCCACTGTAAGTTTCGAACAGATCCTGAATTGACTGATCCGGGTCCTCGGGTGGCTGCAGGTCCTCGGGCGTTTCTTCGTTGCCCTGTCGCGAAACTCCCAGTACGCCAAACACAAGCACGCTGTGATATGCTGAAATCGCCCGGCCACTTTCAGAGATGATGTTTGGGTGCGGCACTTCAGCGTCATCACACACACTTTGAATATGCGACACAACGTCTCGAGCATACTCTTCGATCGTGTAGTTCATGCTGGATTCGAAGTTCGTTCGAGAACCGTCGTAGTCGACACCCAATCCGCCGCCAACGTCCAGGTATTTTAGTCCCGCACCGCGTTTGACCAGATCACAAAAGATCCGCGACGCCTCATTGAGCGCCGATTTGACCTGACGAATATTGGTGATTTGACTGCCCAGATGGAAGTGCAGCAGATGGAAACAGTCTTCCATGCCACGCGACTTCAGCTCTTCCAGCGCCATCAGAATTTCGTTGACGCGCAGACCGAATTTCGAACGATACCCGCCCGACGACTGCCATCGCCCGGCGCCGCGCGCGGCCAGCTTGACGCGCATCCCGATCATCGGACGAACGCCCAGCCTTTCCGCGTGATCCAGGATAAGCTTTAGCTCGGTGTATTTTTCCACCACCGGAATCACATGGCGACCGATCTTCTGCGCCAGTAATGCCATCTCAATGAATTCGCTGTCCTTAAAGCCGTTGCAGATGATCGGAGTTTCCGGATCTGTCAGCGCCACAACCGCCAGCAATTCCGGCTTGCTGCCCGCTTCCAGACCGAAGCCGTATTGCCGACCGTACTCAACAACCTTCTCAACAACCTGGCGCTGTTGATTGACCTTGATGGGATAAACGCAGGCGTATTTTCCCTGGTAGCCATGGTCTTTGATCGCGCTGGCGAAAGCGTCATGCAGCGACTTCAGTCGATCCCGGATAATGCCGTTAAAACGCAGCAGCACGGGAACATCCAGATTACGAACCTGCAGCCTGTCGATCAGCTCTTTAAGATCCAGCGAACGATTGGGATCGCGGTCTGGATGCACCAGCAGATTGCCGGCAGGCCCCACGGAAAAGTAACCATTACCCCAGCGCGAGACCTCGTAGAGTTCTGCAGCGTCCGTATAAGTCCAGGGCACAGTGCTTGGTTCGATCATCTAAGTTTTGCAAAGAAAGGAGATTAAGAAAACAGTACATGCCAGTCACGCAGCGACGAAAAATGACCCGCATATTAAAAGAGCACGCCCAGGCGTTTCCTGTGGCGTGCCCCTGAAGTTTCGAATCCATCCGCTGCTTCGAAAACTACCTGATTATCTGCAGTGTTTAGCTGATTACAGTTTTTTTCTCGCTGCGACTCATCAGCCAAACCAGAACCGGGCTGGCCACGTAGATCGAACTGTAAGTACCGACGATCACACCCAGTGTCAGACAGAAAGCAAAGCCATGAATTCCTTCACCACCCGTGGCATATAGAATGATGACCACGATAAACGTTGTCAGCGATGTCAGCAATGTTCGCGACAAAGTCTGGTTCAGGGATGTATTGACAATCTCAGTCGTCAGCTTCGGATTCTTGCCGCGAACTTCTC
>CALFOL010000540.1 GCA_937919915.1 uncultured Planctomycetaceae bacterium | reverse complement strand
CAAGGGCGGAGCCTGGACTCCCCCGAAGAGTGAGCGTGTTGCTTCACAATTCGCCTGACTCTGGAGAATGTCGGCCTCACAAAAGACGCGGATGATCTATTCGACGTTGGTCTCGCAGCACGGTACCCTCATAGACCGCAAGTTGCCGGGGAAATGGGAAGCACATGGGGGGGGCTCGCGGAACGGGCTTTTTTCGGCACACAACTCTTCGTACGATGTGTTGACTTTCTTCAGAGGAGTTCTGTGATTCATGGCCGATGGAATTGATGTCACCTCGCTAAGCCTGTTGGGGCGAGCCAAAGAGAATGATCAGGATGCCTGGCAGCAGGTGGTGCATTTGTACGGTCCTCTTGTGGAAAAATGGTGCCGTCGGTTTAACCTCAGCAACGAAGACACGGCCGACGTATTTCAGGACACCTTTTCAACCGTCTCTCGCCATATCGTTGACTTCTCACCCCAACGCTCAGCGGCTTCGTTCCGTTCGTGGTTAAAGACAATCGTGCGGACCCGGGCAATCGATCATCTGCGAAAGAAAGCTCGACACGTCGATGCGTCCGGCGGGACGGCAGCTCAGATGAAAATCGCAGACCTGCCGGATCCCTTCACAGAAGACAGCGAGGAAGAAGACCACGCCGATGACGCTCTGATTGTGCATCGGGCGATGGAGTTGGTTAAGTCGGAGTTCGATCCCCGAAACTGGTCCGCATTCGAGCAAGTCGCGTTGAAAGGCCGCAGCGCGACGGAGGTTGCGGCAGAGCTGAATGTTGCGGCTCAAACGATTCGACAGGCAAATTACAGGATTAGACGACGCCTGCGGCTGATTCTTGAGGACCTGGTGGAATAGGGCGTTATCCGGCTGCGTTCAGCTCTATGGTGATTTGTTTACGTGTTACTTTATTCTGTCTGACTGAGAGAACGGGACCGGGTCGTTGCGTACTATGTCGAAATCACCCACACAAATCGCACAATGTCCACGTGCCGACACCATCGCGGAACTGGTGTCTGGCAGTCTTGACGAAATTGACGCAGAACGCCTGTTTCACCACATCGAACAATGCGTTTCCTGTCAGAGTCTCGTTGATCAACTGGAGCAGCGGGTTGACGGACTGCTGGCCAAAGCACAACAGATTTACAAATCCGCTGTTCCGAGCGCTGATCAAAACCGATTGTCCGAGCTGATTCGCAAGGCACAGGATCAGCGCGAACGGGAGCCACATCCGACTGAAGCAGACAGGCCCGCCATCCCGGTCGAAAACTTCGTCAGCAGTCTGAGACGTTGCGGATTGTTTCAGGTCGAAGAAATCGACAGCCTGCTCTCGGACCTCGACGCTCAGGACAGCAATAGCAGTAGTAGCATCGCAAAACTTCTGGTGAGTCAGAAAAAGCTCACGCCATTCCAGGCCAGGGTCTTATTAAGGGGCCGCTGGAAAGGCCTTGTGCTGGGCAATTACGAACTGCTGGATAAGCTCGGACAGGGAGGCATGGGCAGCGTGTTTCGGGCCCGACATCGTCGACTGCGCAGAATTGTGTGCGTGAAAGTCATGAACCTTGCCGGCCGAAAATCGCCGCAGATGATTGAACGTTTCCGCAACGAAGCACGAACGGTCGCGGCACTTAGCCATCCGAACTTTGTGGTGGCCCATGACGCTGATGAGGCGGAAGGTGTGCCGTTTCTGGTGATGGAGTATGTGGAAGGCAGCGATCTTGCGAAATACGTCAACGCGAACGGGCCGCTTCCACTGGACCAATGCCTGCGACTGGTCAGTCAGGCAGCCGCGGCTCTGCAGTATGCTCACGACGAAGGCGTTACTCACCGGGATATCAAACCACACAACTTACTGCTGTCGACAGATACTGACACCGGTGAAGACAGCGTAACGATCCTCGACATGGGCCTTGCTCGCTTTGACGCCCTGCTGAGCGAGAACCCGGACGCATCCGTGCATGCAGCGATGACGAACACTGGCGTGATCATGGGCACCGTAGACTATATGTCGCCGGAGCAGGCGATTCGCAGTCGTGATGCGGACAACCGGTCGGACATCTACAGCCTGGGCTGCACGCTCCACTTTCTGTTGACGGGAAAGTCTGTCTATGAGGGCGACACGATCATGGCTCGGCTGATTGCTCATCGCGAACAGCCCGTGCCGTCGCTGGCGGAAGTGTGCCCGAATTCGATGCCGCAACTCGACGCCGTGTTTCATCGGATGATCGCGAAGCAGCCAATCGAACGGTATCAGTCAATGCAGGAAGTCGCGGACGATTTGCGTGCGATTTTAACTGGTCGAAAACCCATTGCTCAACCAATGCCGGAGCCGGCACAGCCAGTGTCGATTCTGGAAAAACGCCGCGAGCTTCATCGCAAATCTCTAGCAGGCATTTGGCTGATCATGGCCGGGCTTTGCTGTCTGTTTGGGATTGCCGGCATCTGGGCTGGCAATAAATTCGGTAGCCCGCCGGTAACCGAAGAGGCGGCGGCAAACGGCTTCCAATCGGTCCCGGGCAACGAACTGACAAGGACCGAGATCGCCGCTGCGACTGCCAGGATATCGTCGGCAACCCCCCAGATGAACCTGCCGGTCGATGTCGGAGACTTACCGAGGCGTTACAAAGCACTGTTGGTTGTGCCATACGGTCACTACCACGAATGGGAATGTCGGCGTTGGGAAGACGCGATCAGGGCAGAAGGAATGGAGGTCTCGTACGCATCAGCGAAGCAGGAGTCACCGGATCCGAAGCTCGACAAAGAACATCACATACCCCAGGAACTCATGGTGCCACTCGTGCCGTTTCCTGCGGCTGGATTTGATGTCATCTTTCTCGTGGGTGGAGCAGTGGGGGATTTTGACGTCGACTCGGAAATACTCACCAACGGTCTGCGACAGGCGCTCGCTTACGGAACAGTTGTTGGATGCCTGGAATCATCAAACTATAAAGCAGTTGGTAGTATCCGGAATGATTGTGAACGGAAAGAACAGAACGGAATTGTTCACTATTCGCACTCCGTTTATCCCTCGAGAACCGTGCTGGATGTGAAGAAGGAAGAACACATTCCTCAACTTGTTCGCAGAGCCATCGAGCTGCGGAGGGAACAGCAACGGCACAGTGGTGGTGGTGGCGCGCGGGATTTACTCAAACTGGAAAACAGCAATCTGCAACGTGATCACGGCGGTCCAGGGCGAGCGCTGATCGTGCTGCCGATGCGCAAATTTCACTCACGCGAATATCGCAAACTACGAAACATCCTCGACGAAGCAGGTATTGCCACAATGATGACCTCATCGGACTCCGGCTATCCCCAAGGCGACGATGGAGTTCCGCTTGATGACTACTTTCATCTGCCACTGAATGTGTTCGACGCAGATTACTTTGATGTCGTTTTCGTCGTGGGTGGGTCAGTGGAAGAGTTTGAGGAGGCTACCGTTCGCGAGCCGTTTCGTCACGTCCTGAGCAGTGCTTTGAAAGCGGGGCTGTGTGTGGCTGCCACGTCGAAGAGTGCGTTCGAATTTCTGGAATCCAGCGGACTCGTGCCACCTGCGACCGAAGACTATCACGGGAAACTCAGGTATGGGGCCAGCCCGATTGGCCTCGGTACCGTGGCGTTTGCCACAGAGGATAAGCACACAGGAACACTTGTGGAGAAAGTGATGGCATTGCGGGATCACTCGATCGAGATGGCAGAGAAACCAGGCGACCAGTAAGGGCGGTTGATTTTCAATAATCGCCATGGACGCACCTTCAGCGGCGCCGGGGGAGGGAACAAAACGCGTTCTTTTCCCAGTAAGAACCCTACACTCTGTGTGTTTCCGTTCTTTGGAATTCCACAGGCATCATTCCTGGATTCCGCCCGGCTGAATCGCTTGGATCGCGATAAATGCTATATTTCCCGCGTTACGCCAGTTTGCCTCGTTTCGAATTGTTTCTTCGTTGCGGTTATCCGTTTCGCACAGAACACTGCGGCTGGTTTCCGCTTCTTCGGTGATTGGCAGACGAACTCATTCATCCATGAAAATTCAGCAACTTCTTGAACATCACGGCGTCAGCATCAACCCCTTCAGTCAGGAAGATGCTCAGGCGGACCACGTTTTTCAGCAGCACTGCGCTGCGGTGATTTACCACCCCGCATGGGACAAGGTCCTGGGGGATTGCGGCAATCCGTCAACGTCGATCGTATTCGGAGAAAAAGGTGCGGGCAAAACGGCCATCCGTCTGCAACTGGTCAACGCGATCAACGAACACAACAAAATGCACCCTCAGGCGCGAGCGTTCGTCATCAGCTATGACGACCTGAATCCATTTTTGGATACCTTTCGAGATCGGTTGCGGGGCCGCAAAAAACAGGCCGACAAAGCGTTAAAAGAATGGCGTCTGTGGGACCACATGGACGCGCTGCTGACGCTGTCGACTCGCCGGTTGTGCAATGTCATCGCGGACGAAAATGCCTCTGATCCGGACATTCGTGTGCAGCAGTTAAAGGAACTGCCTCGTTTACGAAAACGTGACCTGCTGGCATTGGCCGCATTCTATGATCAGTCGTCCGATCAGTCACATGGACGCCGCTGGAAACGGATCAAGAGTCGGATCGGATATCTGGCCCCAAGTGCTCACTGGCGATTTCTGCTGGGCGTCGTTGTGACTTTGGTGACGCTGGGACTGACATTCAGAAATGTAGACGGCATTACGGCCGTATACGACCTGCTAAAGAAATGGTGGCTATACGCGATCATCGGCGCCGGCTGGTTGCCGTGGGCAAAGCGATACCTGTCGTTGTGGTGGCGGTCACGGCAGATCGCCAAACAGGTCCGCATTCTTGAGCACGGCATCGGAGCGTTGCGAGGAATTCTTGCACGGTTCCCGGCACGGGAGCTCGATGGGCAGCCAATGCCCTCTCGCGACCGCAGCGACGACCGCTATGAATTGCTCGCGAAGCTTCAACGAATTCTGAAGCCACTGGGATTCACCAGCATCGTGGTCCTTGTGGACCGTGTCGACGAGCCGCATTTGATCAATGGATCGGCAGAACGAATGAAGGATTTTCTGTGGTCGATGTTCGACAACAAATTCCTGAAGCATCCGGGGATCGCCTTCAAAATGCTGCTGCCACGGGATGTTGTGTTTTATCTGGAACGCGAAGAGAAAGAATTCTATGAGCGATCGCGGCTGGATAAGCAGAACCTGATTAAGAGCCTTGAGTGGACGGGCGAATCATTGCTGGACATGGCCACGAATCGAATTCGTGCCTGCCGGACGGAATCCGCCGCTGAAGATCTATCGATTCGCGACTTTTTCGCGGCGGACGTGACTGAGCAGGCATTGATCAACAAGTTCAGCAAGTTGCGGGTCCCGCGTCACCTGTTCCGTTTTCTGTATCGCCTGCTGACCGATCACTGCAACAAGGCGACGGAAGATAATCCTCAATGGAAGATCAGCCACGAAACACTGGAAACCTGCATGAGCTCCTACCAGCGCGAACTGGAAGCCATGGACCGTGGACTGGGGACTGGCTGATATTGAATTTAATTCGTCAGTAACTCCGACGGATCGGCCAGCATTGGCAGTTCATCAGGGCCAGCGACCTGGCTGTCAGCGTCGTTTGGCATGGCGTGATTCAAGCGATGAGACAGCACCTGTTCACGATAAGTTCGCAGGGGAGAAATCAACGCCTGGTTGATGAAGCGCCGACGCGACGTCAGATCGCTGTCAGCGATTTCCAGCGGGCCGGCCCATTCTTCCATCGCATCCAGAGCCCGATTAGCGATGCTGACACATTCGTCGACTTCCTGCTGAGTGCGGATGGCGGATGGCGGAGAATAACCGACACGCACTTCCCAGCGGCGGACAAGTTCCTGTAGTAGTGAATTCACATGGTCATAACGGCTGTCGTCAGAGGCGAGCAATTCCGGATCGTCCAGCAACTGCGTAATGGCCTTGTTGATCAGGCGGATGGAAAAGTCGCCCCCATCGGAAAAATAAACCGTGTGCAGTCGGTGTCGCAGTTCAAGTGCCGGGCTGGGATGGCCAGTCGCTTCATGGACGCGGAGCAATTCGTGTCGCGCAAAGTACGATAGCAATGGTTCGTACTTCCTGGTGAACTGCTCAAACGTGCGCAGCGACATCGGATCTGCCAGTCCTCCTGCGGCCTGCGTAAGCATCTGCCCGAGATTTGTGAAGTAGTCTTTGCGGTATTCATCCAGAGCATCACCGCGGCGAACAACCTTGCCATCCCTTACCGATTCCACTGTCGGCCCGGGATTTCGCTGCATTTCCATCTTCAGCGAGTTTCGATACGGCCACGGGTTGTCTGGAAACGATGTCAGGATTTCTTTCTGCTGCACAACCGCACTCATGCGCCGGCTGTATTCCATGTATGCTGACGATCGTGGCGCTG
>CALFOL010000539.1 GCA_937919915.1 uncultured Planctomycetaceae bacterium | reverse complement strand
CTAGCGAGCGGAAATCCGGCGAGCAGTTCCCACCAATTTCCACCGTTCAGCATGGATTCGTGAACACAGAGAGCGAGTTTTGGGCCCGCTCCCTCCAGCCAGCGAGATTTGACCAGGCTTTTCAGGTTTCAATTTCCCTTATCGCTGTTGTTACTCATCATGCACCACCATCCCGTTGGCCAAAACCACATGAAGAACATTAGCTTTGACCACGGCAAAAGTCACCTATTGCCCGTGGTGCCTTTCCGCAATAACGTCACTGGAACAGCTGGGACAGTGACGACTACATTGAAAAAAAAAAGACACTCTCGCGGCGGCGGCGCGTGATGGCTACTTTGCAAAGTGCTCCATCGCCGTATCTTTGACGGCTTTCAAATCCAGCTTTCCTGTACCCAGCAGCGGGATGTTTTCCATTTCCAGAAAACTCTCGGGAGATGGGATCCAGAGATTCGGCAAACCAGCAGCCTGAAGTTCATTCAACACTTCAGCGATCGGCTTAGCAAAGGGTTTGTGCAGCACGATCAGCCGTTCGCCTTTTTTGGCATCCGGCACTGCAGTTACTGCACACAGAATTTCGGGTTCGTCCGTCAGGTCGTCGTCGATGATTCGCGTCAGTTCCTGTTCGATGCGAATGTGCGGCACCATTTCTCCGCCGATTTTGGAAAAGCGGCTTTGCCGTCCGGTGATTTCGATGAAGCCATCGTCGTCAATTTTTGCGATGTCGCCCGTGTTGTACCAACCGTCGAACATCACTTCGGCAGTTTTGTCCGGACAATTCAGATATCCGAGCATGACATTCGGGCCTTTGATCCGCAACAGGCCTTCCTGATTGTTACCCAATAGCTCTCCCGTTTCCGGATGAAACACGGCGGCCGCAGTCGCCGGGATCGGACGGCCGACAGTACCGTGCCGCGTAAGCGATTCCGCTCCCGATTTTCCGGATCGCTTATCGGGCACATTCAACGCCGCAGCGGGAGACAGTTCTGTTGTGCCATACGCTTCAGTCGGTTCGAAGTTGTACTTTTCTCGCCATGCATCGCGAAGTTCCGGCGGCATTTTTTCTGCACCAACCAAAGCCAGATCGACGGTCTTCATCTGCTCGACGTCGCAGCGTTTCATGTAGGACTTAAGAAACGTGGGCGTCGCCGCAATGATCGTGACTTTGTGCTTTTCGATCAGCTTCGCCACCATGCGAGCATCCAGGGGATTGAAGTGGTAAACCGCCGCTGAGTCCGTCGCGAACGCCAGCCACATGCCGACAGTGAAGCCAAAGGAATGAAAGAAGGGCAGTACCCCCAGAATCATATCCTTATCGTTCAGGTGGTAAAGTTCGTTCGCTGCATCAAGATTGGAAGCGATATTCCCATGCGACAACATCACGCCTTTCGGTTCGCCTGTAGAACCAGACGTAAAGATGATCGTGATCAAATCATCGGACTTAATATTTTGCAGCCCCAGCTTATTCGTCAACATGCCGATGGGCATCAACTTTGCGACCGCCATGGCCATCACTTTATCCAGGCCGCTGATTTTCTCTTTGAGGTCTTCCATGAAGACCAATTCCGCGTCCAGCTTCATGGGCCGTTTTTCCATGAACTTTTTGCTGGTCAAAATCGTCTTCAGGCCTGCTTCTTTGATGCAGAAGTTAACCACGTCGTCCGACAGCGTGTAATTCAGATTCACGCTGACTCGACCAGCCAGCGTGACAGCAATGTTCGCGATTGCTCCGCCGGCAGACGGCGGCAGCAATAGTCCGACCATGTTCTCGTCCGGTTTCAGCACTGACGTGATCAGCAACTTCCGAAACGCCAGAGCGCCAGTCAGCAATCGCCCGCCGGTCAGATCAGCTCCTGCCGAATCAGCAACCTTGGCGCGTCCCCATGCCGATCGGCATTGTTGAATAAAACGAAGGGCCGGAATCATTCTTTATCCTCTGCGTTGTTGTCAGAAGTCTGCACTGTATTGTCGTCACCAGCAGGTTCAGCCGGACTGGAATCGCCTGACTGTTGCATGGTTTCAGCCGTCTGCTGTTCCTGTTCGGTTCGTCGAGCAATCGATTCTTCTCTTAGATCCAGAACCGCCTGACGAACCGTATCGATATCGGTCACGTTTTCATGTGGAAGTAGATTTCCGAAGTTAATCGCCACCGGATACGGCCAGTTTTTGGGTTTCTTCCAGAAGAACTTTCCACCCTCGAAGCTAAAGATACTGCCCCACAATTCGTCCAGGTAAACGGGAAGCACCGGAGCGCCCGTGCCTTTCAGGATCTTGATGGCTCCCTTTTCGAACTTCAGCAGTTCGCCGGTGCGGGAGATCTGGCCTTCCGCAAAAATGCAAACCAGTTCGCCGTTTTTCAATGCATCACGGGCTGTGTTCAGCGACGCAATCAACGCCTTCGGCCCGTCGTTGCTTTTTATCGGAATGATCTCAAACAGATTCGACAGCCAGCCGATGACGCCGCCTTGCACGTAGTCGGCATAAGCAATCATGCGGATCGGTCGAGAACTCGCGAGCAACAGCAATACGCCGTCTATCCACGTGACATGGTTGGCGACCAGCAACGCGGCGCCTTGTTCGGGGATGTTCTCTTTGCCGTGAATGCGAACTCGATAAACCGTATGAGTCAACAACCAGACCATGAACCGAATCGTGGCCTGAGGAATCATCCATACGGTGTACACCAGAATGGGCAGCGTTCCGATGCCCGCAATCAGAAACACGGCCGGCGCTTCATACCCGAAGCCGCTTCGCAGCAGCGGAAACAGAATCGAAACGCCCAGCACTCCGATCGACGTGATCTGGTGTCCGGCGGCAAGGATGGCTCCCAGAGATTCACGCGGACTGCGATCCTGCACGTAGGCGTTCAGGGGTACGTTGAATAGGCCACCACCGATGCCGATCATCGCCAGGGAAATCCCAAAGACCCAACCGGAATTGCTGCTGAAGAAGGCAATCACACAAGCCAGCACCATAAAGACTGTGCCCAGGGGAACCATTCCCAATTCGACTCGCCCACCCGACCACCAGCCTGCCAACACACTGCCGATGCCCACGCCCAACGACAGCACCGCGAGGAATGTACCGACATCCGACTGTGTCAGATTCAGGTCATTGATGACAAATGTGTCGATGTTCAACTGTGCCAATGCGGCCAGTGACCAGAAGAACGCAACCCCCAATGAGACTCGCAGAATCGGACGATCAGCCATCAACAGTCTGATATCTCGCCACGAATATTTCACCACGTTCAAGGGGAAAGCGATTCCCGGATTGGCTGGTTGCACACGAGCAATAAAGAACGCTGCCGCCAGGCCTGCGGCAGCAACTCCCAGCAGTGCGGCTGCCGAGATCCATAAATTCGGAACGCCGTTTGGCTGCGTCATCGAGTACAACGAATTGCCAGCGACCGTGCCCACGATCACGGCAATCAGCGTCACCAGGCCGGCTAGCCCATTCGCCGCCGACAGTTTTTCTTTCGGCACGATCTCCGGGATGATGCCGAACTTCGCAGTGCATAGCAGAGCACTTTGGGCTCCGGTAAGAAACAGCACAACGAACATGGCGGTCAGATTACCATACCAAATCGCGGCGACACCGATGAGCATGATCACCGCTTCAGCCAGCTTCAACCAAATCGTTGACGACCGCTTACTGAATCGATCCGCCACCCACCCGGACCAGGGGGCGAAAAGAATCGATGGCAAAATGAAGCTGCCCAGCCCAACGGCCAGAACCATCGATTCGTTGGATTGACGTTGCGCGTCTGTCAGTCCAGGGGCCGCACCGTATTGGTACTTCGCGATGGGCACGATCAACCAGCGGAACATGTTGTCGTTGACGGCCGTCAGAAACCCCATCACCAGGTAGCCAATGAATGAAGGTGACCTCAGTGATCCCTGGGCGATAGAATGATCTGACGGGCCCTCGGGCATCTTCGTTCCGATGAGGTGGGATTTCGGCAGGGTGATGAATGTTCTGTAGATTAGAGCAGTTTACTGAATGTTGTGAACGCGCTGGGCTCGTGGAGGTAGGCGTTTGCTGCCGAAAACCGTTCGCCGCGGCCACAATTCAGCGAAATTCGCTGTAGCCTTACTCAATCATCCAGAGTGCACAGTGTAGTTTGCCCGGCATTCGACTGCCAGAGGTTGTGATCCATTAGAATGCCGGAATTGTCGCGGAATCCGTTATGAACAGCGGTCGTCACCGGTTATTAAATGGAACTTCTTCATAGCAGTCGGCAAGACAAGACATGACCGCAACAACAATATCAGCTTCAGAATCCAGCGACGCCAGCATCGTCTTTTTCGACGGAGTCTGCGGGCTGTGCAACCACGCGATCAACTTTCTGATGGCACGTGACAAACATCGTCGTCTGCGTTTCGCTCCGCTCCAGGGCGTCACGGCAACAGAACTTGTGCCGGCCGAGGTGCGGAACAAGCTGGACACCTTTGTGTTTTCCGACCAGGGGCGTCTGTATTATCGCTCAACGGCCTTCGCCAGAATTCTGATGCGAATCGGCGGGCTGTGGTATTTCCTCGGAGCCTTGTTGTGGACCATCCCGTCACCATTGCGTAATCTGGGATACCGCATGGTCTCACGCGTGCGATATCGGCTGTTTGGCAAGCACGAATCCTGCCGCCTGCCGACTCCGGAAGAACGCGCCATGTTTCTCGACTAAGGGATCCGAAAACCATGCCAGAGCAGCATACACAATTAGATGATTCAGTCGACGAAACAGAACCGCAAACAAGTCGACGCAGGACGATCGCCGTCTCCTGTTGTGCGTTCCTGATCAGTTATGTGATCACGGCCGGGCCAGCGGTTTTTATCGTGCAGAAGATCGATCTCCCCTCAGTCAGCACGATTGCAGAAATCATCTATGCTCCGATTATCCTGATCGTGAAAAGCAAAATTCCGATCCTAAGTGGTGCGATCAAGTTGTATCTCGGCCTGTTTCAGTAGCATCACACGGAGCGATGGGTACGGTTGGCGGACACGCGCCTGCGAAGGCTCCAGTGGCCAGATGCCATACCGTCAAACTGATTGCGGGGTTAGAATCACTTTCGGGAATCGAATGTGAGTTTCGCGTCAGCCACGTTGCCGTGAATGAAAATCGGCGGTTTGTCGATGGACGATGCCTTCAGGCAGTCGATGATCCGTGCAGGTCCTGTCGACCGAGGTGCCACGATGAACAATATTTACCCAGTGAACGACTACGGCCCGTTGATGCCTGGGCTGGTGATGGCTGCAGTCGCCATTTTTCATGTCTTTCTGGCTCAATTTGCCGTCGGTGGTGGATTCCTGCTGTGCTACTTCCAGTGGCTGGCGATGACGGACAGAAACCCGAACGCACGGATCTTTATTCACGGTTACTTCAAGATCCTGGTGCTGATCAGCTTCGTTCTGGGAGCACTTACTGGCGTCGGTATCTGGTTCACGTCAATCCAGATTAGCGCCGTGACGATCGGTGAGATGGTCTTCAACTTTCACTGGATCTGGGCCGCCGAATGGACTTTCTTCTGTCTGGAAGTCGTGGCGGGCTATTGCTTCTATCGCTATCACGATCGACTGACAGATAAAGCCTGCATGGTGTTGCTGGTGCTGTATACGTTTGCGGCGTGGATGAGTCTCTTTTGGATTAACGGAATTCTGTCGTGGCAATTAACGCCGGGTGACTGGGTGCAAACAGGCAGTATCGTTGACGGCTTCTTTAACCCGAGCTTCTGGCCGAGCCTGTTCTTTCGTACGGTTGTGTGTTTGACACTGGCATCGCTGGCGGGTTGCGTGGTCGTGAACATTATCCCTGATCTCGACCGAGATGCTCAGACGTCGCTGATCAACCGATCGGCTCACCTGATGATTCCGATGTTGTTGATGCCGCTGCTGGGCGTATGGTTTCTGTTCGCCATGCCGGAAGACAGTCGGCAGTGGGTACTGGGTGGCAGCCCGGCGATGATGTTGTTCTTCATGATCTCAGTCGGTGCGTCGGTGGCCATCGGTGGCTACGCGGTCGTCGGGCTGTGGATGCAGCGGCTGTATATCAACGGGGCCACGGGAACGCTGCTAATCCTGCTGGCATTCGGAGCCACGGCGGGAGGCGAATTCGTCCGTGAAGGAAGCCGCAAGCCCTATTCGATTCGGCAGGTTGTGTACTCCAACGGCATCCGACCGCAGGACGTTGCTGAGCTGCGAAAGACCGGCTGTGTGACAGACGATCCGTTTCCGGTGACTTTCGAAAAGACACTGCCGAACGACATAGTAACCACCGGGGCGAAGGTGTTCCGACGACAATGCGCCGTCTGCCATACCGTCGAGGGTTCGAATGCGGTTGTGCACTTGACGGAATCATGGGATATCGACCAACAGCGAATGAATATCGCCAAACTGCAGCAGACCAAGCCCTTCATGCCTCCGTTTGCAGGCACACCGCAGGAACTCGAAGCACTGGTGCAGTACGTCCGTTGGGTACAGGCTGGTCGCCCGGCAGAGTGGCTAAAAACCCTGGATGAACAAGCGTTGCAACAGATCACAGGGTGGCTGGACGACGCCGGTACGGAACCAGCTCAAGCACGCCGGAAATCGGCTTCTGCTGCGACAAGGGAACAGAAATGATGTTGGAAACGACATTCCCATTCGGCTTCGAAGCGTCGACAACATTCTATCTGGTGCTGTACGTCCTGACGTGGGTGCTGCATGTTGCCTTCATGGGCTACGTACTGGCCGGCAGCTTCTATGTTGCATGGGCCACGGTATTTCCGGGCAAGTCCCTGCCACCGCGATCCGAACAGCCCATCTGTGAACTACTGCGCGAGTGGATTCCGTTCATGCTCAGCGGTGCGATCACCGCCGGCGTGGCGCCGCTACTGTTCGTGCAGATTATCTACCGCCAGGAATTCTACACCGCAAACCTGCTGCTGGGCTGGCGCTGGCTGATGGTGATACCTGTGTTGATCGTGGCCTTCTATCTGCTGTATCTGTTGAAGAGCAGGGCAGTAGCGACCTGGTCGCTGGCGGCACGTGGGATCACTGTGGCAGGAGTCGCGGGCAGCTTTTTGTTTGTCGCCTTTTGCTGGACAACCAATCACCTGCTGGGCATCAATCGCGATGGCTGGGCGAATTCCTACGAAACCGGAACCGTCGTGGCGGCCGCGTTGCCTTTAGTTTTACGACTCCTGACATGGGTCGCAGGCGTCTTCCCCGTGATGTGTCTGATCGTCGCCTGGCAATTGGCAGGTCGAGACAGCATGTCGAGCTCCAGCGACACACCAGTATCACCACCTGCAAGAGCACTGGCGAGAATGGCGATCGGCGGACTACTTGTCGCAGTCATCAGCGGCACGGCTTATGCCACCCAACTGCCGGACAGCGTGCGTCAACATCTGCTGGGTGCCGCCGGTCAGGCGTGGCTGTACGCTGTCGGTGCAGGAGTCGTCCTGCAGGTCTTCGGGTGGGTTCACATGCTGAGGCAACGGGAGTTTTGCCATCGCACACTCAGCGTTATCTCAGTAGCAAGCCTGGTCACACTGACGGGAACCGCCAGCCTTCGGGAGATCGTCCGCGTTTCGCAGGTCGATCTCCTCAGTATCGTGCAGAACTGCCGCTCAGCAGCTGACGTCGGCGGCTTCGCACTGTTCGTCGTGTGTCTGGTCCTGAACATCCTGCTGGTGGGAGTCTGTCTGTTGCTCACGAGGACTGGCCTGCGACGTCAGTAGCAATTGGGGACGTTGCCCACGGCCGATGGGCCTGGAAGTTCCGGCGAACGTATCGACATCAGTTGAGCAGGTAGTGGGACACCAGTTAATTGTAAACCTATTCGGTGACCAGTCGATGTCCGCGTCGTGATGCGGATCATCCTGGCGATAGAAACGGCACATCGCCGAGCACTCATCTTTGTCCCCAGATCAAGTACCGGCAGCCGACGGCAACCGAGTTCCTCAGCGGAGATGCATACGTCCATTTGCCGATGCGTCAACGGTACTCAAAATCGCCCATTGTCGGCCGAATCAAAATGAGTGGTTGCTGTCCTCTCGCTGTTGCGACGCGATGGAATTCCTCCAAAATTCCCGCAGTCACCTTCAGCGCCTGCGACGGATGGTCGGCTCGATCAAACGATTTGTGCCACGGCTCCCCGCGAAAATTTGCCCCCATATGAAAGTGTGAAAACGTCCGGAACAGGTTCTGCGTAAGGAAAACGACGGCGAACAGGCCAAACGCAGCGTCAGGCAGAAAAACTTCGTGCTTCAGCCACTTCTGTGGATCTGCCGCGAAATGCCCGAAATGTTCGCTGCCGATATCAGGCAATGGGACCAGTTGCAGTCTGCCGTCCGCACGAACAATGAATCGCGGCTTGAACCCACACGCCTTACCGCGGTACAACAAATCGCGATATTGGTTCACATTGCGCAGGATGTTTTCAGTGAGATGCATCAGCAGCGTAGTTTCAATGCCGTGACGGCAGTGTTCCTGGTATCGCAACAGAGCCTGGTCCGATCCGTAACCGCCGACACCAAAGTTGTCGACACGGTCACCAATCAGCCCGGAAAGCACTTCGGGCCAGGCAGCAGCTTCCTGGACCCCGGACGACCACGAAAATGAGTCTCCCTAGACCGAGAGGGCTGGCGGCGTCTTGCCCCGATCCGGAAACAGCGGACTCGTGCGAGCCCCACAGTCATCTCGAAGCTGCTTTGGATTTGGGACCGCCGACGGTCAACCAAGCAGTGGGTGCCGTTCAGCTAGATATAGATCGACGTCGGCCGGCAAATTCGGGCTGTAGACGACTCCTCGCCCAGCGAGAAAGCCAGTGGTGAAGAAGGAGATCGTCTCAATCATCACGGCAAGAATCAGCAATGACGGGAGGATGAACGTCCGTCGCCGACGTTTCCGCGAAACGAATCCGAGGTTCCTTGCGGTGTCGGCTAGTGCTGGAACGTGGTTTCTG
>CALFOL010000538.1 GCA_937919915.1 uncultured Planctomycetaceae bacterium | reverse complement strand
TAGCGTTGTGCTGCGCGTAGCTATTCATCAGCGCGGATAGGAGCGAACTTGATGCGGCTGATGTAGCGGATCATCTTCTTGTTTTCCATCTTGCCGGAACACGCACCGATGGCAGCGATGATGTTCGAATAGTCCAGCCGATAGTCGGGGTCAATTTCGACTTCCTGCTTGTCCACGGTCGCGGGGCCAGCAGATCGCAGTGCGTTGACTGCCTTCAACACTTCCATGTTGAGTCGTTGAAAGGCTTCGCTGCCGCGACCCATGTCGCGGCCGTTGAACGTCAACTGTTGCAGCTGTCCGTTCGCATCAGCAATCATGCGAACCTTCAGCGCTGGCAGGTCGGGTTCAATGTCTGACGACGCGGGTTGTCCAAGCGGCATGTTGATGTCGAAATCGCCTTCCGGCTCAATAATCTTCAACGTCAGCATGAAGAAAATCAGCAGCTGAAACACGACGTCGATCATCGACGACATCTGCATCTCAATCTTATCGCCGTCTGGATTTCGACTTCGAACTTTCATCGCTACATCACCTTTTGAGTGGCTTTGAGGGCGAACCTCTGAAACTCAATCCCTTTTTCCTGACACTTCTGGATCAACGTCTGCACCAAACCCGAATCGACTCCAGCATCCGCCCGAATTTCCACCGTTACTTCTTCCCGTTTTACGCCGATGGTCTGATAGAACTGTGCTTCTTCTCTGAGTTTTGGGTCGCAATTGCCGACGGTCAGCATTTCACCACCGGCGAAGAAGATGTATGGCGTTGGATCGATAATCTCGCCCTCTTTGTTTTTCTGAAAGCCCAAGTTCAGTGTGAGCGAATTCTCGCGTTTGACCGTCGGCGGCTTGGCCAGCTGATCCTTGGGCAGACTGACACGTTCGTCGGCCTGCTGCTGTTCGAAGTTAGTGATCACCATAAAAAAGGCGATCAACTGAAAAACGATATCGATCATGGGAGTCATGTCGACATCGGGCGGAGTTGCACCAGAAGATTTAATTTTCATGAGCGGACTCTTTGGTTGAACAAGAGCAGTGTTCATCGCCTTTGATACAGAACGGACACTTCTGCCCATTCACGTAGGCATGACCGTTGTATATCCACCAGACGGGCGGCATTTAGACGGGCTTCGGACCGCCACCTTTACCAACTGCAGCAAAGCGACTCATCAGGCCTTCGCTGACCATGCCGATCTCCAGTACCAGTCGCTGAATTCGATTCTTCAGCACGCTGTAGAAGATCATCGCAGGTACGGCAATCATCAGACCGATCAATGTGGTAAACAGAGCGGTAGAAATACCTTCCGCCAGCTCGCTGGGCTTGGGAGACACGGCTGAGGTGGCGATCTTGTCGAACGCCGCGATCATCCCCTGTACCGTTCCCATTAGTCCCAGCATCGGAGCGATACTGCCGATCAACGCCAGGTAACTGAGTCGGTGTTCCAGAGCCATGTTTTCGTCTTCGCCGGCTTCCTGCATGCCTTCGACAGCTTCCGGATAGCCGCGGCTAAGTCGTCCCATACCTGATGCAAGCACGCGGGCGACGAAGGAATCGTCGTTCCGAGCAATCTCATACGCCCCCTGGAAGTCTTTGCCATTGAGTTTCTGTTCGAACTCTTCCACAAAGTCGTTCGGCAACAGCACGTCACGTCGAACCTGCAACAGGTTCATCATGATCAACGCCACCATGACAAAGGACAACGCCCCGAACACCAGCATCCAGAACCAACCCAGCGCCTGAATCATCCAGGTCAGGAAGTTTCGGCTTTGCAATTCTGCCGTCGTATCGCCACCGCCGTTATCTGCGGGGGCAGCCGCGCCCTCCGCAGCAGCATCATCCTGTGCAACCGCGGTGGATAACCCGGCAATAGGCAGTACTGCCAGAGCGACAATGAGGGCCAGCAACATCACGCCCCAGTTTCTGAGGGATCGTTGGCGGGACAATCTTTCAGTAAGACTCAACATCTGGTGTTTTCTCCGAATAATTGATTCGTGCGAGCACTGTGCGATTTGTTATTAAACTGCAGGTATTTTTTGTCGTGACAACTGGCCGGGCCCGCTGTGATGGGACTATAGCTGTTTAAGTTCGCCGCGTCATCCAATTTGCCTGCTCTACCGGCATCTGACGCAACATTTGGGCCGGCTAGTCGTTGCAATCAGCCGCCACTGGAGCCGGGTTTGGCCCACTGACTGTTTGGATAAAGCTGTGTTAGTCGTGCTGAAGCATCAACGGCTCGATCTTCATGACCAGCAGGAGTCCAGAGTTCTGACAACCGCTTGAGGGCTTCGGCGTGCTGAGCGGGCTCGCCAGCGTACAACAGGTCAACATGCAGATAGGCCATTAAAGCGGCCTTGGGCTGGGTTTTCAGTCTTAAGCAGTCGCCTTTGCGAAGCCAGGCTTCTGCCAATGTTCTGGATTCGCCTTCCGGAGCCTTTTCTATGATTTCGTCGAGCGTTGCGATGGCTTCATCCGTTTTGCTCTGTTGTTTCAGGCACATCGCAAGGCCCAGCATCCCATCGTACAAAGCTCCTGAGGCTCCGACGTCGCCCTGGCTTTTCGTGACGACATCCTGAAAGCTGGCTTCGGCTTCAGCAGCATCGCCTGCTGACAGCAGCAAGCGTCCCAAATCCACGCCTGCCTGCAGTTGATAACCTTTGACCGGAGACTGCTGAACTTCTTCCAGCAGAAGCTTGCCGGCAGCCGCATCGTTTTTGATACCGTGCAGCGAGGCTTCCAGCAGATTGGCTTCCAGATAGCGAAAGTTGTTTTTGTTGGCGGTGCGAAAGGCCTGCAGAGCGACAATGGCTTCGTCTGCTTTAGCCGCATCGATGAGAGCTTGCTTGGCCTTTACACGAGCCATCAGGAACTGAATGTCCGCCTTTAATGCTTCGTTGGCTCCGCTGTAGCCAATAGCTTCCAGTTTTTCCAGAGCCAGATCCAGCGACCCACTGCCTTCGTTGGAACGTGCTGTTCTGAGGTTTGTGGGTTCTCCATCAAACAGCACCGACTTAATGTCCGATGTCTCGATGACGACTTCTTCACCATTCGTGCGTTTGACAACCACCTGTGCGATATCGGATTTCTCGATGACGCCACGGATTTGTGCATTGTCGCTGCGACGTGTTACCACATCCACTGCCGACGCAAACGAAGTTGTTGCGGACACTGCAAGCAGTGTAATGATGATTTTTGAGCGGACCAGATTCATAAGTGGATTCCTGAATTTCGAATTCAGTGATATTTGCGAAGCGACAGGAGTTGTCTGAAACAAACAGAGACTGTGATACAAGATGATCATTTCGCCGGTGGTGGCTGAGGCGGTCGTTTCTTGACGACCTTGTTGGGTGCCGCCGCGGCACCGGGCGGTTGTGTCCCCGGCGGTGCCTTTTTGACGACATTCTGTTTCGGTGGGCCAGGAGAAGCAGGTACTTCTCCGCCAGCAGCCGCTTTAGCGGCCATAGCGGCACGATACCTGGCCGCTTCTTCCGGAGTAAGAACACGTTTCTTTTTGACGGGTTGGCCTGCGGGTGCGGCTTTGGTTGCAGCAGCAGTCCCCGCGGCGGCAGCGGCACGGGCGGCCGCCTTTTTGCGTGCCAGTTGCATTGCAGCCGCTTCTTCCGGTGTCGCCGGTTTTTTGCGGGCCGGCGGAGCCGCTATGCCCAGGCCTGATGTGGGTGCTTCCACATTACCGAAACCAGAAAAATTCGGCACTCCATCATCGCTTGTACTGCCGCCGCCGCCAGGTGGTGGTGTAAACGAACCGCCGGCCGGAACGAACGTATTTCTGGCTCGTTTTTGGGGTTTAGCAAAAAACCGGTATGCCGCAAATCCGCCACCGGCCAGCAATACTAATGCCAGCAACATCAGCACAACGTTCGGCCCTTCGGGTGGTGGCACCGTTGTGGCTTCAGGAGTTTTCTTGGCAGCAGCGCTCTCATCCGGACTGGGAGCCGGAAGGAGTTCTTCTGGCGGGATGATCACTGGTTCCGGGCGTTCCAGCGGTTTCACAGGTTGGCCGCGAGCGGTCTGGATTTCGCGATGCAGTGAGTCGAACTTTGCAAACCACGTATCGTCCAGGTCCGAAAATGCCAGTGCGACCATGGTGGTCTCGGACCCGGCCGCTTCAAGCTGTTTGTCGGCTCCGGGGCCACCCAGGTTACCGTAGCGTAATCGGCTGCGAGTAAATTCGTAGCGGGCTTCCAGGAATCGCTCTTTCAACGATTCCCATTCTGGTGTCGACTGCTTTGCGCTGAGTCGGGTTGTCAAACGTTGCCAGCCCCAGATATTTTCCGTTCCGTCGATCGCTTTCAGCAGCTTTTCCGGTTGTCCAACGGCTGGGTCTGCTCCCCAATCAGACAACGCGTGCGCCGCTTCGAACTGCACGTCGATGGACATAGGATTAACCGCCAGGACCTGTTCGGCAATCTTGATTGCGTCTTCGTACTGTCCCTCGGCCCGTTTGCAGCGAACCTGTCGCAGTTGAATTGCGGGAACGCTGGCCGCGTCCGCCAGGTTGCCGTCCAGAATCTCACCGTAAGCTTTACTCGCGTTTTCGTAGTATCCAGCCGCAGCAGCCGCGTCTCCTTTGACTCCCTGGCCTAATCCGAAATAGGTTTCACCGATCCACAGCAACGAGCGATAATCTGTTTTGTCGCGCGTTTCATAGACTTTGCCAAGGAACTGTTCGAACGACGTTCTGACCTGACCCAGTCGTTCTGTTTCGCCGGATGTATTCAGCCGTTCAAGTTCTTCCTGAAGTTCGCGACCAAGTTGTGTGTAGACGGCTGTCAGGTCCTGTCCACCGACAGACTGCAACAGGGTCATGGTGCTCAGAGCGGCGTCGATGTTTTGCGTGCCGACGTAAGCCCGCAGCAGCAGCCGATAGGCCTGTCCGGCAAACGCAGCACTTTGAATGCCTTTTTCAGGTCGCGGCTGGCCGGGCTCAACATCCATTGCTTTCAGCACTGAGTTGTCATCGCCAGCCGTTAGGTGCTGGATGGTTTCGGCGTACTTGCCGTCCATGTTCAGGATGGTCGCCAGCGAGACTTCTGCGGCGACGATTTCTGGTGTGGGATTGACGTTCTCACCGAGTTTTTCGCGGGATAGCTGAATGCCTTCCGCCAGCAGTTTGGCGGCTTCTGCCTTCCAGCTGTCCAGTGTGGCAGTGTCCTGTTCCGCTGTTCCTGTGGGTTGTGCCGCCGCCATCGTTTTGACCCAGGTCAACCAATACGATTGTCCCGCCTGAATACGAGAGGACGCGTACTCTTTGTAGTCCTGTGGTACCGTCAGGTATGTTTCAGCAGCTTTCAGTGGATCGTTCAGGTCGCGATAGACCTGCCCCAGACGAAATCTGGCTTCGTTGCCTTTGGTGGATTGCGGATACTGCGAGATGATCAGGTTGCAGATTTCCTGCAGCAGATTCAGTTCGAACGTCTGGTCCGTTCCGGCATCGTTGAACGCCTGAATGGCGGCGGCAATCGCAATCTCCGTCGCGCTCAAAGCGGCATCGGGATTGTTGAGCTTGTCTTTTTGCATGCAGTAACGCGCCAGTACGATGGCGTCGAGACTTTTCCGTTGTGTATAGAGCACATAACTGAACAGGTAACGTGCCTGAGCCACCGCCTTCTTGTCGGTGTCGTCTTCACGAAGACTCAGCGCGAGTTTCAACAGACGTCCCAGCTCGTTCATCTGCCGGTCTATTGCCTGCCGTGCTTTTTGTTTGTCGGCCCCTGACGTAGCAGCGGCAAGTGCTTCCTTGAGGGCTTCGCGCTGCGTCAACAGGCCGCTAGCGCGTTCAAAGGCGGTGTCGAAGTCTTTGGGTTCCGCATTCTTGTCGCCAAGTTCCGCGTTGAGTCGACGCGTCATCGTGACAGCGGCTTCTCGATAAGGCCCGGGGAAGCGACCGACGTTTTTGGCATCAGCTAAAGCCTGCCGCTGGTAGCTCGTCCTCTCCCCCGCATCCATCGTGCGGTCCTGGCCGATCTTTTCACCGGCAATCGCTTTTTCCCACAGGATGCCGAGGCCCCCTTCAGTATGCACCCGCTGACGGTTTTCTTTGTCCTTCAGCCACACATCTGCTTCCTGCACCACCAACTGGTGATCGTTCTTCTTTTCGTGATTCAAGCAGATCAGGCGGTACTGCAGCGCGATGCCGCGTAACATCTGCACGAAAGGGTCTTTGGACGTGTGTCCCAGAATTTCCTGGTAAATCCCCAGAGCTCGGCCAATATCATCCTGTTCCTGAAAGCACTTGCCCATCATCAAACGCGACTGCAGACCAATCGGGTTCGTCCGTCTTGCGGCATGGATGGCTTCGAATTCATCGGCCGCCTGGATCAGCGTTTCATTGCGTTCTTTAGAACCCATATCGAACGTCTGTCCACGTTCGTAGGTGCAGCGGGTGAGGCTGAACCACGCTTTCAAATACTTCACTTCGGCTTCGAGACGTAGCCGAAAGCCATCAGGATCTTCGCTCTGATCGATGAACTTCGGAAATCCGTCGTATTGATTTTTGTATTGATCGTGAGCCGTCTGGTAGATCGCCTTCGCCTGTTCGATGAGATTTCTGGCCTGCTGCTGCAACTCTGGTTTGCGGTTGGCGTTTGACGCAGCCTCGGAGTCCCATTGCAGCGAACGCGCGCGTTCAAACAGCAGCTGGCCAAGTTCGGAATTCGCGAATGGAGCCTGTGGGTGATCGCTATGCTTGCTGATGAAAGCTTTCAGAGCCAGTTCAGCCTGAGCCAGCGATTGTTCGCGATCTTCGGCGATGCGAGACACCGACGCCTGAGTTCGATACGTGATGCCTCGTTCCAGGTCCAGTGTTTCCGCGAACGCAGCGGCCAGGTCCTGTTGTTTGGAGAGTTTCTCCAGGTATTCCAACGCCGTGTCGTGATAGTTGCGACGCCGGAGTTGTTCGACGAACTCGGCAAACGGCTCTTCCGCGCGAACGATGCCTGGCACTGACACTCCAATCAGCAGGCCGACAAAAAATGCAGCGTTTCTATTAGACAAATGTTTCTTCGCGAAAGGTCTGTTGGACGGCATATCTGATGACCAATTGGTCTCGCCCCTGGCAAAGATGACTGCACAGGATTGAAAGAGGCGGAGACAGGATGAATTGTAGTCACTGGAACGGAAGCACATACGCTGCAGTTTGAGGACGATTGTCACGCACAGACAGCGTTTTGTTTGGTTCATAGTGTCGACGACGGAGAAGAAGTCCCCCGGAATAGTTTTCGAAACGTTATTTCAGCATTAGAATCAACGCTTCAATAGTTGAGAATAAGAAGTTTGGCCGAAAATCGCAAAGGAGACGGACTCGATTCGCTTTCCAGCAATTTTCCGGTGGTCGTAGGGCGATCGGAGACACAGGTGGAATACTGAATACCGTCGGAAAATCTTAAGCGGCGGTTCGAACGGGTTGCCGGACACTGGCATTGGGAAACACCTTTTGGTCAGAATGAGTGCTTCTTAAGCACCCGCCCACAAATAATCGCACATATCAATTTCAGATCAGTGTGTAAGGCAACGGCAATTCGCAGGTTGTTATGTACGAAAACATATAAGCGATTGCATACTTTGAAGTAGTATGTGGATTAATAAATGGCCAGACTTCTGAAATTCGGTTGGGTAATCGTTGCGGTGTGGAGCGTTGCGACTGCGCAAACGAAGATTGCCTGCGCCAATGAGGCTTCCGCCGCATCGGCAGTTGACCGAACGACGCTGGTTATTATGGCTCCGAACGGTCCCGTTTTCGCCGACATGATGATTTCCGTCGATGCCAGGCCCTTCAGATTGTGGGTGACAACGTTTTTGGCGAGCCGAGTGGATCTGAACCGAGACGGTGAACTGACAATAAACGAACTGCAACTGATTCCCGAACGTTTGCTACAGCAAACAAATTCTAAAAACGCGAAACGCATGTTGCGCCAGTCGGCGGGGGACAAAGCGGCTGAATCTGTTACCACCGAAAAATTTGCAAGCTGGTTTGCGAATCAGCTGAGTCAGGGATTCAGCATGATCGCCGGAGCCGTCCAGCCGTCGGAAGCCGTCCGGCTGGCGGCACTGGTGGACGAGAACGGGGACGGCAACGTGTCGCGTACAGAACTGGAAGCGAGCACACGATCATTGCGGTTTCGAGATCTCGACGACGACCAGACCTTCACTGCCGCCGAACTCATGCCTTACCGCGATCCTCGAAATCAGCAGGCCGCCATTGTACCCGACGCAGCCAACCTGCCGTTCGTGCAACTTAGTGACAACGATTCGATCGCGCGAACGGCAGAGCAAATCATCAAACGCTACGGCAGCGATGCCGATAGCACTGTTGCGATAAAAGTGCTGCGGCTATCTGGTGAAACCAGTGCAGACGCCAATGCGGATGGATTACTGGATCTCGCCGAGTTGAAGTCGTTTCTGCACCAGCCGGTGCATCACCTGCTGATGGATGTGCAGTTATCTGATCGAGCGAACGCGAGCGACCTGGTGTTAACGCTGTCAGACGTGGCGAAGACATTCTGCCAGTCTGTGGCGGGCCGACGTGGACGTCACAAACTGGTGCTTGATGACATGCCGATCGAAATCCGATCTCGTGGCGGGACGAAGGATTCTCGCAGCTTTATGGTCAACTTTTTTCTGCAGCGAATGTCGACCTACGATGAAGACAAGAATGGCTATCTGACGATCGACGAGTTTCCCGGACTGCGGCAACAACTGGCGACTCAACTGGCGGTATCCGGGGAATTCTCTGACGTCGATCTCAACAAAGACGAAATGCTGTTGCGGGATGAAATCAAAGAGTTCATCGAACGTGACGCCATCGCCACGCAAAGCCGTATTGAAGTCAGTGTAAAGCAGGACGGCAAGACGCTGTTTAAACTGCTCGACGCCAACACGGACCGCCGCTTGACACATCGGGAACTTCGCGAAGGTTTCGATGTGCTGCTGGAATACGACATCAACAAGGACGAGCAACTGACGGAATCAGAGCTTGGTACCGCCTACACGCTGGAGATCGGCTTAGGGCAGGCGGAAGCGTTTTGGATGGATTCCATGCAGTCGATGAGCATGGCCGCGCGATCGACCGATGCCATTCTGCCCGGGGTCAGCGGGTTGTCCGGGCCGGAGTGGTTTCGGCGAATGGATCGCAATCAGGATCGCGATGTGTCGTACCGCGAATTTCTTGGGCCGAAGGATGTCTTCACGCAACTGGACAAAGACGCGGACGGCTTGCTGAGTGCGACGGAAGCAGAGCAACTCACCGCGGACAACTAGCTCTTACCACCACGAAGCGCAAGCGATTGAATCTGACACGAAGTCAGCTACGACCTGGATCCAATTGGTGGATCGTAAGCCACTCGCTTTGCCGGCGAAACCCGTGGCATACAATGTGAGGACTCAGTGCATCGCTGAACGGTCGGCTACACCAACTCGGAAATCACGCCGGTGCTGTCCTGCAGTGCTTCGACTTTCACACCCACTCGATCCACCATCGTGTGCCACACATTAGCCAGCGGAGTTTTTTCCGGAAGTTGCAAATGCGTTTGATGTTTCATGCCCAACGCTTCACCGCCGAACATAATCGTTGGCAACTTGTCGCGTGAGTGATCCATGCCAGCACTGCTTGAGAAAGCCAGCATCGAATGATCCAGCAGGCTGCGCCCGTCGGATTCCTTGATTCCGTCCAGTCGTTTCAGGAACTGATTCCAGAATCCCATGTTGATCTCGTCGACCTTCGCCAGCTCTTCCAGGTTCTTCGGATCGTTGTTGTGATGCGTCAGCGAATGGAAACCTTTTGAAACTCCGTGAGCATCAAACGTGCCTCCGGAAAGTTCCTGTCGCACGTTGTAGGTGATGACGCGAGTGGAATCTGTGTTGTAGGCCAGCGCGATCAGGTCGTACATCAGTTTTTGATATTCGACGTAATCGAATTCGCGGGAAGACGGCGTCAGCGATCGAGAGTAATCGCCGATACCACTCAGGTTCGGTTCAGGCTTCGGCTTCGTCGACCAGTCGATGTCGCGCTGCAGTTGGTTTTCGACTTCGCGAACCGATGTGAAGTATTCGTCCAGCTTTCTGCGGTCGTCCTGTCCCACGCCGCTTTGCAGTTGTTTGGCCTGTGAACCCACCAGATCAAGAATGCTTCCTCGTCGACGGAAACCTTCGTCGCGTTGCCTGGCTTCTCGAATATCGTCGATCTGGAATAATCGGCTGAACAAAACGTGCGGATCGTTTTCGGCTGCGAGGGGAACTCCGTTTTCGCTCCACGACAAGGTGGCGAGACCCTGGTTGCCAAAGTTTGTTCCACGAGCAATCGAAAGCTGCAGCGAAGGAAAACGAGTCGCACTGCCGAGCTGTTTGGCAACCACCTGGTCTGCAGAAATGCCGCCTTTGATTCCTGCAGACGTCCAGCCTTCGGTGCCCGTCAGAAAACTGTAGTCGCCGGTATGGCCGCCACCGTGTTCCAGCTGCAACCCCGAAAGGATGGTCATCCGTTTACGAAACGGTTCCAGCGGTTTCACGATGCGAGGAAGATCGCAATCGGCGCCGACGGCCTTCGGAAAGAACTGACGAATGTTCATGCCAGTGCCAAAGTGGGCGATCAGCATTCGAGCCGGAACATCGGGAACCGCTCCGGCTGCCCAGGCCGCTCGCGGCACCATGGCATCCAGCATCGGCAGACTGATCGTGGCAGTCGCAGCCTGCAGTGTGGCACGGCGACTCAGCGGTTTGGACGGCATCGTTTTGCTTTCGTATGAGAACCGGACGCAACCTTCTCTGCGTGTGTTTTATCCGAGGCGTTGTATACAGGTCAAACGCCATTGCATAACGCCAGCCACAAAACAGCAGCGTTTTGTTGCGGTTGAGTCAAGTTTGCCTGCGGTTGAAGTCATTCACCAATTTGTGCGAACGTCAAATTTCAGTTCGTACAGCGCCCCTGGCCTGTTCCGAGGCCCACCACGATTTTCTCAGACTCCGTCCGCAGCATTGTCCCGTATGGCTCCGAGACTGTTGTCGTTCTCAGCATCGTGTTTCCCAGTGTAGCAACGGTGTCGAATCGCTGCTGGTCTGTGCACAGTCACAGAATGTGGGGTGTGCTGTTGACATTGGGGCAGCATACGTTGAATAGAAAACTGTTATCGAAACATCAGCAGCATCTCAGGATAACACGGCCCAGTTGTTTGGTAACATCGGCGCGATCGATAACCTATAACGCGGGAGGTCCGCGGCCCCGCAGCCTATGCGAGCTACCGGTCGGAAACGCTCCGTTGTCGCTCGGAAAACTTCACGTATTGTCAACAAACTCCCGTCAGTACGTACCTGCTAGAGCAGTTTACTTATTGTTGTGGACGGTACTCGCTCGCGGGAGCAGGCTTTCTTCGATCGAAACGCGTGCCCCGCGGCCACAAGTCAGCGTAATACGCTGTAACCCCTTCAAACTTTAACTCCAGTATTCACTCCGATGTCAAACCGCACCATTGTTCTGGCCAGTCGTAATAAGAAGAAGACTCAGGAAGTCGCTGACTTACTTGCCACCATTGGTTTTACGGTGGTTCCCGTCACCGATTTTCCGGACGTGCCGGAGGTGGAAGAAGACGGAGACACCTTTGCCACCAACGCGGCAAAAAAGGCAACGGAAGTGGCGTTGGCACTAAATCAATGGGTCATCGGAGAAGACAGCGGTCTCCGCGTCGACGCGCTGAAAGGCGCACCGGGGATTTATTCGGCCAGATTCGCCGGGCCTGGCGCGACGGATGAGCTGAATAACGCCAAACTGATCTCGGAACTCGCCAGCGTCCCGCCGGAAAAACGTGGTGCGGGATATGTCAGCAGTGTGGCGCTGTCGAATCCTGCCGGCGAAATCAAAGTGGCAGCTGAAGGCACGTGTCGCGGCCGAATTCTGGCGGAAGCCAGCGGCAGCGGTGGCTTCGGTTATGATCCGTACTTTTTGATCCCTGAATACCATCGCACGTTCGGATCATTAAGCCCGCTGGTCAAACGAAAACTCAGCCATCGCGCGCGAGCGTTTGCTCAGTTCTTGCCGTTGCTGCAGAAGATAGCAGAGGAATTCTGACCGCACGACGAGTGTCTTCCTTTCCCTTATTATCCATCGGGCGAATTCGTGGCAAAAGTGGCCACGGGCCGTGGGTCAGTTTTTGTGCGGTCAGCAGTATTCCGGCCGCCGATTGGCTGTTGGCCGAGACTGCGGTTGGGCAATGAACGCTCCAATCACAGCCAATTCCAACTGTTGCGCCGCGATTGTTTTGACTTCTCGCGATTCCGGCTAGAATCTCAAAAATTACACATGTGCGACACTTGAGATTTACCACAGAAAACAGGCCATCATGGCAACAGATACCGCCACTACAAATCCACTCAGTGCCGTTCCGGATGATCGTGGCCGTTTCGGCCAATATGGTCGTCGCTACGTTCCTGAAACACTGATGTACGCTCTGGATGAGCTCGCCCAGGCCTACGAAGATGCGAAGAAGGATCCTGAATTCGATCGGCAGTTCCGGGACCTGTTGAAGAATTATGTGGGGCGCCCAAACCCGTTGTACTTTGCCGAACGCCTGACCGAGAAATGCGGTGGGGCTCAGCTCTGGTTCAAACGTGAAGACCTGAACTTGACCGGCGCCCACAAAATCAACAACACCATCGGTCAGGTGCTGCTGACCAAACGCATGGGTAAAACTCGCATCATTGCCGAAACCGGCGCAGGGCAGCATGGCGTGGCCACCGCGACAGCCTGTGCGCGCTTTGGATATCCGTGCGTCGTCTACATGGGCGAAGAAGATGTCCGTCGGCAAAAGCTGAACGTCTTCAATATGCGGACCATGGGAGCAGAAGTTCGACCAGTAACCACAGGTAGTCGGACTCTCCGAGATGCCATTAACGAAGCCATGCGAGACTGGATGGCGTCTGTGCGAGACACCCACTACATCATCGGTAGTGTTGTCGGTCCACATCCGTTTCCGATGATGGTGCGAGACTTCCAGTCGGTGATTGGTGTTGAAACACGCGAACAGTCTCTGCAGAACATCGGTCGATTACCGGACGAAATCATTGCATGTGTTGGTGGCGGCTCGAACTCCGCTGGTATGTTCTATCCGTTCGTCGACGACGAAGGCGTGGCTCTGACCGGAGTCGAAGCCGGGGGACGCGGCCCGGAACTGGGCGACCACGCCAGTACGCTGACTTACGGGCAGCCAGGAATTCTGCACGGTAGTTACAGCTATGTCCTGCAGAATAACGATGGTCAGACATCAGACGTCCATTCGATTTCTGCCGGGCTGGACTATCCCGGCGTTGGTCCGGAACACAGCTATTGGAAAGACTCCGGTCGCGTCAACTATGTGATGGCCCGCGACGACGAAGCCCTGTCGGCCTTCAACACAATGGCACGCACTGAAGGCATTCTGCCGGCCATCGAAACATCGCACGCGATTGCTTACGCGATGAAGTCCGCCGCGAAACGCAACAGGAATGAAGTGATCGTGGTGTGTTTGTCCGGTCGTGGCGACAAAGATGTGAACGAGGTTGCTCGTCTAACCGGGCAGGACATGTAATGGCGTCAGCGGACGAAACTACGGAAGAACGCCTGGTGCGGATTGAGACCGCGATGGCCCATTTGCAGCATGACGTCGAAGAGTTGAACAATTCTCTGACGGAGCACTTTCGTCGCCTGCAGAATTTCGAGCAGCGATTCACGCGGATTGAGCACGAAATGTCAACACTGGCCGAAGGACCGGACGGCCGTGATGCAGAGTCAGAACGACCGCCTCATTATTAGGGCGCCCCATAGAAACAGTAACTGTAGACGACTTTCTCCGAATCTCGGTCGCCATGAGTGGCGTCATCTGCCGACGAAAATGTCGCTAAGGATCAGAGCCAAAACAAGACCGGCATAGACGCGAATTGAGAGATAGCAGAACTGCTCAATCAATCGGATTCAGTACCACCGGGATCGACAGATTGAGGAGGATTCTCCTGCATGCCAGTCTCTGCAATCGTTGATTTGCCGTTGGCGACCGAATTTCATCACTGATAATTTCGTCGAGGCCCGCTTCGTCGTTGCGATAGCGTTCTTCGATCGTTTTCCAGACGCTGTTGTCTCGCAGACGGCACACATAACTGCTGCCTGCCGCGACGATTTTGTTGAGCAGAAGAAATTTCGCGTAGCCACGGTCGGTGACGTACAGCCGATCCAGTTCGATGACAGATTCCAGTACGGCACGCTCATCGTGTTCGCCGCCTCCGTTAGTCCGAACTTGAAACAGGCTGCAGCCGTTGGGTAGTGGTTTGGACGGTTTATTTGCTGTGCGATTGCGAATTTGCGGAGGCCAGCGTGCAACGAATCTGGCTACGCGTTCCGTCAGGCGGTGACGTTTAACAGTTCGAGGTATCGGCGTTGCTTAGTCGTGGACTCGGTCAGTTGCGTGTACTGGCTGTCGATGGTCTTGCAGCTCACAACGTGGCGGCAAAGCGTGGCAAGGTCAGCCAACACGGACTGGAAACTCTGAACCCTCAGTCCGCCGGACGTACTCTTCGTATGATCCTTCGCCTTCGCTGAGGTGGAACGTTTGGCCTTGCTCACAACGGACAAACGTTGCTGCGCAGCGGCCGCGCGATCTTCGTCTTCGTACAGAACTTCACGAAGGCTTTCTCGCATGTGCCACTCGACGTAGTACGCCAGCACACACAGAAACACGTGCGACCGGATGCGATTGTCGTTGCTGT
>CALFOL010000537.1 GCA_937919915.1 uncultured Planctomycetaceae bacterium | reverse complement strand
GTTCCCGATGCCAATGGCAGCGGAAGCTCGTCATCCGTCAATAACAGAGTCATCCGACTGAGAGACTATACGACAACGTCATACACCCACTTTCGTGCTTTGCCGAACGGTCGCTACGACGCGTGGGTGCGTAGTATCAATTCGGCCGGGGAACCGTCAGCCTGGAGCCGGTCGGTTCGATTCGGCGTCGACGTTCCAGTGCCCGCCCGGCCCGCTGTGATCAGTTACATCGAAAACCAAGGTACCAACCCAACGATTGGATGGGCCACCACTGGGACAGATTTCACGCCACGCACAACGTTCCATCTGTGGGTGAACAATCTCAGCACGGGGCAGGCTCGAGTCGTTCAGGAAAAGACGCTGACAACGGCTTCGTATTCATTCACAGACGGACTGCCTCAGGGCAGATACGGCGTGTGGGTTCAGGCGACTTCGGCCGTGGGAGCCAAGAGTCCCTGGAGCAAACGGTTCGATTTCGCAATCGATATCGCAGCTCCGGGGCGGCCAACGCTCACGGGGCCGGTTCCACTGGACGGTGATACCGTTGTGAAGACAGACTTCCCGGTCTTCGGTTGGGATGCCGTGCCGAATGGGGCATCGTACGACCTGTGGGTCAATTCGGTTTCTGGAAAGGTTTCGCAGATCATTCGCGTGACAGATATTCCCGCTGGGACTTCCTATACACACGACGAAGCGTTGCCGGAAGGAACATACAAGGCGTGGCTGCGATCCTTCAACCTTGCCGGGGAAGTCGGCGAATGGAGTCGACCAATCGAATTCTCGCTGGATGTGCCTGGTCCAGCCAAGCCAACCATCACCGGCCCCTTGCCCGGTTCCGGCGGCGCAGTGGAAACCTCGACACCAGTCATCACCTGGACTTCACTTGGCGGTGCCGCGACTTACAACCTGCAGTTCGAAGTCGTCAGGACCGGAGAATCCCTGGCAAACGTCAAGGGGCTCACACAGCGACAGTTCAGTGTCACCGATATGCTGTCGGAGCAGTCGTATCGTGTCCGCGTTCAGGGAGTCAACTCTGTCGGCGAAGCAGGACCGTGGAGTGACTTCTACACGTTTACTGTTGACGTCCCGAACGCAACGACGCCAGTGGCGTATCTGCCGGAAGGAACGGTCACCAGACCACAAGTCACATTCCAGTGGCAACATACGACCAGCAGCGTACGTTACGAGATTCTTGTGCGGGATCTGCTGAGAGACGAATCGATCGTCTTCCAGATCTCAACATCGCAGGTCGATCAAACCCTTGGACGAGCTCTGCACACAGCCACACTGCGTGACGGAACCTATCGATACTGGGTGCGGGCCTTCAACACTCAAGGCACAGCCAGTGGCTGGAGCAATTCCAAATCATTTACGGTCGAGACGGTGACCAGCCTGACAAACGAACCGAAGTTGGATCTGGAGATCGCGGTGGCTTCACTGTCATCCGTTCGCCAGTCCTCCGGAAGCTCGGCTAAAGCTGAACAGGCAACGCAGGGATCACCGACTCAGGCAGCTGAAGCTGAGACGACGGAAGAAACGGGATCCCGCTCAGAATCAGAAAGCTCCAGTCACCCTGCTGATGTGGAAGCCGTGATGGCTGAGTTTGCAGACCCGACCAATGAATCGTTTTCACAGAAAACATGATTCGGACACCACTATCACACCATGTAGAAAGCCAGCTCATCCGAGCTGGCTTTTTTCATAGCTCATAGCCAACACAAGTCGTTCATGAATAACGAGTTATGGAAAATCAAAAACTCCGGGAACTTGTGATGGATACCGGGCGTCCAAATGGGGACTGCCTGCGCTCGAATTCCACCTTCCGCACTGCCCACCACCATGTCTTCGCAAAATGAAAACAGCTCTTCTTCGGAAGAACGATTGAGTGACGAATTCCGTTCGGCGAATTCCGACTCGGAATTCTTCGCGAACGTTGGTGAAGCCGAATCTGCTCAGTTGGCTGACTCATGGCAGAAGCTGGGGAAATCTTTGCGGCAACTGCCTGTAACCACAGCTGATGGGCTTGCGACTCGCGTTCAGGATGAGATTCGAGCAACTCAAATGACCGGAGGCGAACAGGAAAGCTCGCCATACCGAAGCACCATTCCGCAGGGATCATATAATTTTGGTCGCGCTACCGCCTTGCTGGCCACTTCGTGTGCTGTGATGGTGGTGGCTGCAACAATCGTTGCGTACCAGGCAAATACGCCACCAAGCGCTACGGCAGTGGCGTTTCGATCACTGGATCCCAAACAATGGGAAGTCGTTGTCGTAACGGGTACTGCTCAAAGATTGAATTTGATCACAGCCGAATTGCGTGACGCCGTCGATCAACGCGGACTGGAAATCCACAGTCTCAGCGAAGGCAAACGACCAGCCAATGAATCGATGGAATTGTTGATGGCATCTGGCGAGTCTTCGGTGGAATTTCTTGAAGCGTTGAGCGCTGATGACACTGATGTGGAAGCGGAATGGAATCCCGATCAGATCAGCGGGTTTGATCGAGACGCATTGCTGAGTCGGTTTGCTGAGTCCATGCAAACGCCAACTCAGTCCGATCAATTCTTTGGAGAAGTTTTCGTCGTCCTTCCCAAAGAACATTCGATCCAGGTCAGCACTGTTCCACCGGCGACAATCGGTGAAGACTCCGGAAACAGAAGTGGCTCTCAGGGGCCGACGACGGCACAGACTGCGGAATCCGTTGATGCTCAGGTAGCAAGGCTGCTGGACCGAAAAACAGACCGCCCAGTGCTTGTCATTTTTCGCAAAAAGCCAGCGACCCTGGGCGATGTGCAGGGCTATATGGATTCCCCAGCGGGGAACCGCGACAGCGTCTGAGCCCGAAATCGATACTCAGGGAGGCGATTCACGTTTCGCCCCGCATTCCGGTCGCACTGGGCAACGATTTCCGAGCAATTCCGCAACCAGCTCCCCGGAATTGTCAGCAAACTACTCCAATCCCTGCCTTTACGTCATTTGACGAATCATCATAGAATAAGGGGACTAGCGAGTTTCCGAACAACTCGGGATATGGATTCTACAAGGAAGTGGCAACTGCCCGTTCCAATGCAATCGGATCCCAGCCAATAGGATTTTCGCTGTCGCTGATGCCAATCCCATCTTTTGAAATATCCGAAATCAACGCCCCATGATTCGAAGCATCTCAACGATAGCCGGTCTGTGCCTCTGTCTTGGTATGACCACCGCCAACGCTCAACAACCACATCATTCAGAGGTCATTGTTGCCCACCCGGGCCTGCAGGCCCTGAAAGCTGACATCCAATATTTGCTGAGTCTTACATCGCCTCAGGAAAGAGCTCAGGAAGAAAACGTCATTGGCATTATTGAGATCATGGAGCTTGGGCTCGATCTCGGTCGCCCGTTTCGCATCGACATTCTCAGCGGTATGAGTCCTCCTGGCTATCTGATCTCGGCAGCATATGATTCCATGGACAACCTGATTGAGAACATCGAAGGTTCTGGTTACCTGCTGCAACCAATGGGCCAGAACTTTTGGGAACTGTTGCCTCCCGATCAAGGATGGTTCCGTATCCTGTCAGGCAAAAAGACTGCCATTCTTTCGTTCACTACGCCGAAGAATCACGCTCTGATCAAGCAGCTGATCCTGAAGATGGTGGATCCTCTGCCCGCTGTGAAGCCAATGCTGGAAGGTGGAGGCAACATCGCCATCCAGCTTGCCAACAAGGCTCAAACAGCAGCCGACCAAAAACTGAGACGAAACTCATTTGCTGAACTACGTGCCGTAGCATTGGATGCGTTGCAGAAACGCCCCTCTGAGTCTGTGACACAGTTCGAGATTCGCAAAGAAATCGTTTCGATTCGTATTGATGAAATTGAACGACTGCTGGTTGAAGCAAGTAGTGCCTCGGCGAAAATCGCCATGGATAAAACCATGGGGAATGTGACAGTCAGTTATGATGCAACCGGCATTCCGGATTCATCGTTTGCAAAGAGTCTTTCTTTATACGGTAAGACTATCGACATCTTCGCTTCGGTCAAAAGAGCGGTGGGTTCGGTTCTGCTGGTGCGAGCAAACTTTCCAATCGACGATTTGCGACAAGGGAACGCTAACAATGTCATCGACCTGCTGGAGAAAGATGCGCTGAGTCGCATGCAGAAGGACGCAAAGATGTCCGCCAGCGAAAAGAAAGCGTCAGAAAGTCTGGTGAAGGGTATCGCCAAAGTTGCGAAAGAAGGAGTGGCTCTGGGCAACGTCAATAGTTTCGCTCAGACTGTCCTGGACGCCAAAGGCGACTTCATCACTTATGGAGCTTTCACGGCGAATAACGGCAGCCAGTTGGATGACATTCTGGCGCTCGTTGCCAACACTGGCAGTGGCAATCAAATCAAACCTGCTGTTGCAAAAATCGGCGACATCACCATCCACGAAGTGACGTTCGCAAAGGGCTACTTTCATCCGTTCGATCTGATCTTCGAGGGCAAGACCGGATATATCGGTACGTCAAAAGACGTCGTGTGGATCGGAACCGGTGGCACAGCCGTTCTGGAACCGCTGAAGGCTGCGATTTCGGACCTGAAGGAACCTGCCGATTCGAAAGTCATCCTGGACATCGAAGGAAACATTCTACCGTGGGTGAAACGTGCCAAGCGCGTCCTGGAAAGCGAACCTGCACCGACAACCGAAACGGAAAAGACGACCCGAAGAGACAACATTCGTCGTCTTAGCCTGGCCGTTGAAGCATTCGCGACAAAAGACGATTTTCGTTTTGGCGTTAATGTGAAAGACGGAAAATCCTGGGGCGAGATTTACTTCAACACGGGCATGCTGCGATTCGCAGGCAAAGTTCTGGCTGACGTCTCTGAAGAAAACCTCCAATAGCAGCCAGCAACAAGTGAACGCCAGCCGCAGACTCTCATGTGCAGGGAAGCACAAATGTCGGATGATTCCAGTTTCACTGACTCTGAGGAAGAGTTGTCGATCGACGACATCGAATTGGCGTATCGTGAGGCATTAAAATCGATCGACGAAGCAGAGCAACAAGTCGGCTCCGCGTTGATGGAACTTGCTGGCGACGACGGTGATGATGACCAAACGGAGACGGCATTCACGTCGATCGGCAACGAACTCGCCGACGATCTGGAAGCTGAGTTAGCCACAAAAACCACCATCGAATCCGTCGTTCATGATGGAAACCGAGTCTCACCACGATCTGTGATTGAGGGCGCGTTGTTTGTGGGTGGCGAAGTGTCGTTGACATCGCGAAAGCTGGCGTCACTCATCGGCAACGACACCGATTCCCGACTGGCAGCCAGGCTGATCGATCAACTGAATGAAGACTATACGGCTGAAAACCGTCCATACGAAATCCGACTTCATGAAGGCGGTTTTCGCATGGAACTGCGTGAGAAGTTTGCCAATGTGGCCCTGAAGGTCTTTGGCCTGGGTCCTCGAGAAGTTCGGCTTTCCCCCGACGTTCTGGAAGTTCTGGCATTTGTTGCCTACAACCAGCCGGTCACAAAGGAACAGCTTGAGCAGATTAGTCAGCGGAACGTCCAGGCTTTGCTGCGACAGTTGATTCGTCTGCGACTGGTGGATATTGAGCGGGCCGGAAAACGGCGTTCAGACATCACTTACAAAACGGCCGACCGATTTCTTAAGTTGTTTGGCCTCCAATCGCTGGATGATCTGCCTCAGGCAGACGTCTTCAGCTTCAAATAGCCAGGCTTGTTGTTGAAGTGTGGGTGATCTGCTACTTTCGGCACATCTGAAAGTGAATCGGCTCATCTGAAAGTCCATGCGGTGTCATCTGTCAACTGGGCTCCCTTGCGGAGCATCATTGAAAACAATCAGACGTTTCTCATTTCGAGTCACGTTCGTCCGGACGCCGATGCTCTCGGCTCCGAGCTGGGTATTGCTGCAATCCTGCGGGCGTTTGGCAAAGAGTGCACCATCGTTAATGGCACGGCGCCGCCGTCTAATCTCGAGTTCCTTAACCCTGACGGAAGCATCCTGAAACTCGGCGATCAAATCGCCGCTGCTGATCTTCCCGACGTCGACGTGCATCTGATTGTCGACACCAGCGCGTGGCAGCAATTGGGGGCGATGGCAGACGTAATTCAAAAGGCCGGAAAACTTCGCGTGGTGATCGATCATCACATCAGTTCCGACAACCTGGGGGCCACGGAGTTCAAAGATGTCGAATCCGCAGCGACCGGAGAACTCATCTTTGAAGCCGCCGAATTCCTTGGTGTGTCATTCGACAAAGTCACAGCGTCAGCACTATATGCAGCCATTGCGACTGATACTGGCTGGTTTCGATTTCCTTCAACCTCTCCGTCAACAGTCCGCACGGCCGCTGCACTGATGGAACTTGGCGCATCGCCTCACGAACTTTTCAACCTGTTGTACGAGCAGAAGTCTCTGGCCCGGATCCACCTGGCCGGCCGCGTACTGAGCCGAATGGAAACCGCCTGCGACGGTCGACTGGCGTGGGTCTTCGCGAAGAGCCAGGACCTCAAGGAGACGAACGCCGTTCCCGCTGACACTGAGAGTCTTGTCAATGAATGTCTGACGATCAGTGGATCAGAGGCCGCCTTCATAGCGGTTCAGCTTCCTTCCGGTCAGATCAAATTCAGCCTGCGTTGCCGCTCGCCTCACAACGTTGCCGCTCTGGCAGAAATCTTTAACGGTGGCGGCCACAAGCTGGCCTCGGGGGCAACGCTTCCCGGCCCACTGGATGAGGCATTGGTGAAAGTTCGCGATGAGTTCGTAAAAATGCTGAACGGCTAATGGTCGCGTGTCACGAGCCGCTTGCGGTCAGCTGTCGAATGCGTTGAAACAACATTTCGGCGTCGTGTTCACTTACGTCGTCACCAGCTTCTGCATAGTAGGTGTCGTCGATTCCCATGATCTGCCGAATTGCTGCGGCTTCATCCGGATCGCGATCCAGAAACGTACCTGCTGCTTCGTAGTCCCGGTCGTGCAGCACGCGGTCGGCCATCAGAAGAATCACAAACGCCCACCGATCCTTGCGGCGATCGCCCAGGGTGGTCGGCAGGAATTCAGAATCATCCGAGGCGGACTCGAAGCAACTGCGGTAGGCTTCCCGCACCAACGTGCGCCAGGAAACAGAATCGCTTTCAAAGATTTCAGCAGCGACAAGTTCTTCCAGAAAATTGAAAACGGCCCCCACGGTGGCATCGTGCAGAGCGTTATGTTTGGAGATTTCAAACGACGGTGTTAGCAATGCTGACACCACCTGATCCAGCAACGTCAGTCGCTGAGTCCATGATAATTGATCAAACAGTTCAACGCCGGTTTCACCAGCATCAAGGAAACCTGATGCTTCTTCGTGAATCTGATCCACCATCATTGCGATGGCTTCTCGAACCGGTTTCGCTTCGTTACCGGAAAGAACCCGAAGACCTTTTGGAGTATTCCACATTGTTATAATTCCCACTGAGTCAAAAGCGTCCACTCACAAAAAGGATAGCTCACATGTTTCCCGAAACAACCAGGTAGTGATTCGATCTGATGTGTTTTCCGAATGCCCGTGAGTGAAAACCGGGATCGTTGGACTGGTTGAAAAAGAGCAACAGCATTGCCCTCGTTTCTGACAATTTGTTATGCGGGTGAATCGACGGAACACCGCATTTTTGTATGCTTCGAGAGACCTGAAAGCCAACTTGACAGCAACGCACCTGGTGAGACACGTATGAACCATATTATCAGTCTGATTCTTGGCGGCGGAGCAGGAACTCGACTCCTGCCACTGACACAATATCGTTCCAAACCTGCCGTCCCAATCGGTGGAAAATACAGACTGATCGACGTTCCAATTTCCAACTGTATCCACAGTGAGATGGAACGCATTTATGTGCTCACGCAATTCAATTCCGTCAGTCTGCACCGCCACATTCGACAGACCTATAAATTTGACCTGTTCAGTAAGGGTTATGTGGAGGTCCTTGCCGCTCAACAAACCCCTGGAGCAGACACAGACTGGTATCAGGGTACAGCCGATGCCGTGCGAAAGCAGATTCGGTTTCTAAAAGAGCCCGGACTAAAATACGTACTGATTCTCTCCGGCGACCAGCTATATCGCATGGACTATCGGGACATGCTGACAACCCACATCAACACTGGCGCAGACGTAACTCTGTCTACGTTACCCGTAGACGCCGAAGCCGCGCGGGGGTTTGGGATTATGCAGCTGGACGACTCCGGACGAGTCACAGACTTCGTGGAAAAACCTGACAGCGCAGAAGCGCTGGCAAAAGCAAAGACTTCAGCCGACTGGATCGACTCGCACGGGATCCAATCGAATGGACGTGAGTATCTTGCCAGCATGGGTATCTACCTGTTTAATCGAGACGTCCTTGTCGACCTGCTCGAATCCTCTGACCACGAAGACTTCGGCAAGGATGTTTTCCCAATGGCCATTGGGAAACATCACGTGCAGACCCATCTGTTCGACGGCTATTGGGAAGACATCGGAACCATCAAAGCATTTTTTGATGCCAATCTGGCTCTGACAGGCCCCAATCCACCGTTTACATTTGGCAGGCATCGAAACCCAATCCTGACGCGGCCCCGTTTTCTGCCGTCGACACGTTTCGACAACTGCACCGTTAACCACAGCCTGATTGCCGATGGTTGTGAGATTGGTCCGGGGACCACCATCGAACACAGCGTGATTGGCGTGCGCACAAGAATTGGCAGTAACGTGACGATCCGCAACAGTGTGGTCATGGGCTGCGATTACTACCCGGAAGATCGCCATGGGTCTGATGAACTGATCGGCATCGAAGATGGTGTGTACATCGACGGTGCGTTGGTCGACAAGAATGTCTCGATCGGCCACAACTCTCGGATTGTCGCGACGGAAGCCACTGGTGGCGACGGCGACTATGACCACTTGGTCGTGCGGGATGGCATTGCCATCGTCCGAAAAAGCTCCAAAATCCCAGCTAACTGGACGTTCAAGGACCGCCCCAAAGACTAATTCGCCGAGCGGAAGTCGCTTAGACTTTCTATTCCAATCGGTCAGCGACCTGCCGCCCCGTCCTGGACAGCGGCAAGTCAGTAAGTTGTGTCAACGAATACCACTGAAACCCAGCACCGCGTTTTAGCCGTCCACCACTGACTTCACAGGTGATACAGAGCAGCCGGATTCGGTATCGCGTGACCGCGTGACGAATCTCCATGGTCGGTCGATAGGTCTCTACCGAAATTCCCGTCTGTTCCTGGACCTGGGCCTGCAACACAGCATCGAGAGGCTGAGTTGCCACAGCGGAATCGTCAGCAAACAAGCTCTGCTGCCCTGGAAGAACGGCAACTTTAGCACGCGTTTTTTCCGGGATTTTCAGAGCCGCTGCCTGGGCGTCGGTCAGTTCGAATCTAACGAAATCCCACAGCCCCGCCCACCGCTCTTTCTCTGTGCATTGTCTCAGCAAAAACTGGTTGCCACGACGCACGGCGATCGAGACTTCGACCACATCCGTGATCACCGTCTTCGTCGGCTGCAGTGGAATCTGAATTTGCAGTCCCGCTTCATACGCTTTGCAGGACGCCATTAACGGGCATTTCGGACATTCGGGATCCCTGGGACGACAAACCTGTGAACCGATATCCATGACCGCCTGATTAAAATCTGCCGCGCGCCGGCGAGAAACGATCCATGCGGCAAACTTCCAAAGTGTTTTCTGACCCGCCGCCCCGCGAGGATCAATTTCCATCGCGATCAATCGCGAATACAGTCGCAGAGTATTCGCTTCAACGATTGGAGCTGGCTGATCGAACGCGAACGATGCGATTGCTCCAGCGGTATAAGGACCGATGCCAGGCAGTTTTGTCAGCTCATCGGCAGTCCGGGGAAACTCACCAGAGAGTTCATTCACGATCACCTGAGCTGTACTGTGAAGATTGCGAGCCCGGCTGTAGTAACCCAGCCCCTCCCATAACCGCAACACCTCACTCTGTTCAGCCTTCGCCAACGCTTTAACCGTAGGGAAGCGTTGTATGAAACGCTCAAAATAGGGCACCACGGCGGCAACAGTCGTCTGCTGCAACATGATCTCACTGATCCAGATTCGGTAGGGATCCGCAGATTCTCGCCAAGGTAATTTCCGGCCGTTCAGGTCATACCACCTCAACACACGCGACCGCAAACGGCGGCGCCAGCCAAGATCGGTTAGTTTGGGGAAAGCTGACATGGGAACACATACCCTTAAGCTGAAGCGCGATGCCGCAGGACGACCATCGCGCATAATGACTCCATTCGGCGGGCAGAGTAGTTTCCCTGAGCAAACTTGCAACTGTGCAGCTCAACCGTTGGGGGGCGTCCGCTGTTCGGGACGTTGCACATCGGTTCGACGGACGCGAAAGAACTTCGAGCAACAATCCGAGCGACGGTCCAGGGTTCAGGACGGCTTTGAGATTAGTCGAGTCCCTGAAGAAAGTTCTTCAGCTCGTCCTCGACGCTGTCGCCAACGTTCGCGACGCTTGAATCCGGGACATCGTCGACGTCGAGCACTTCGATAATTTCTTCTTCGTCAATGAGCTGGACTTCGTCGTCATCAACGATTTCCAGAATTTCGTCGACCTCTTCAATGACGTCGATCATGGCATCGTCAAAAATCTCGACGACCTCGATGAACTCGTCTTCGATCGGTTCGTCGGTTTCGATAATCTCGACCACATCTCCGACGTCAACCAGTTCGAGATCTTCGTCGTCGAGTTCAATGATCTCTTCAACAACGTCCAGAAGTGCGTCTGGTACAGCTGATGCGACTGTGGCTTCCTCAAATAATGGAAGATCACCAAGAATCGGATCTTCTTCGTCTGAGTCGTCCGGAGCAAAAATCACCAGTTCTTCATCACTGACGCTACCCAGGTACACTGGCTCAACAACGCAGTCAGCCGTCGGTTCGTCATCCCCAGCTGAAGGCCCACCGTGTTCCACAGCAAAGTCCATCGAACTGTCATGGTCCTCAGATGCACAACCTGCGACCGTCGCATCAAAGTTCACGTCGGCCCTGGAGTCATCAAACGGGCCGTCGGACTCCGCCTGAACCTGACGACCAGCTACAACCTCCAGCACTTCACTGGCCGCAACTTCAGCCTCCACACGCGCCACAAATTTGACCGGGCCAACTGCCAGGACTGCTCCATCAATAAGCTCATAGCGCTTACCGGAACTCAGCCTCTTTCCGTTCAGTGTCGTGCCGTTACTGCTGTCGAGATCCGAAACAAACGCGCCACGGGATCCGATGCGAAGAAAACAATGCCGCCGACTGACCTGTGGCGCTGAGAGGCGAAGATTACATTCCGCACCGCGTCCAATGACGATGTCATGACGTACAGTCACCTTTTTGATGTTGGATGGTTGATCCTGCAATTCCAACACAACTTTCATCGGCGTCTGCTCCAGTGGGGACTGCTCCAGTGGGGACTTTGGCAGTGAGTGTTTTTAGTGCGATCGACACACCGTAATGCGTTTTTGTCCGCAAAACGAACGGCTCGCACATGTACAAGGTGCCAAAACACGCAATAACCTGCAAGTCGCAGCCAGGCAAAACAGTCGCTTTGATTGACAATTTGCACCATTCGCAGCGTTAGGATGCCTTTAACAATCGCCCATATCGCAACACCGGCTTTGCAGATCCGATTAATCTGCAGGCTTTCGCGGGAATGTTTGGGCCAATCCGAAACCCCTCGTCTCAAGCTCAGGCAGACTGGTAGAATGCCTGCGTTTCTACTTCTTCCAACATTCTGCCTTCCACCTGTACCATGACTGTCGACTGGGAATCCTTCACTGACAAGACCGCCGAAACGGCTGAGGTCAGACTGCTGGGCCTGGCCGACCTGACCTCGGTGCTCGCACTCCAGAAGCTCATGGTGCACGAAGTCCGACAGCAAAGTCGGCTGTGTGCCGCGGTGCTGATTTGCGAACACCCGCCAGCGATTACTCAGGGCCTTGGCAGCAATCTGCTCGACTTACCCGCGGACCCGCGAGAACTCGAAGCCAAACTGATCAGCGTTCAACGCGTTAGCCGCTATGGCGGCACGCTGCTGCATCAGCCCGGACAACTGGCAATCTATGTGATCGTTTCACTGAATGAACGCGACTTCGGCGAAAACGAATTCCGTTGGCGACTGCAGGACGCAATCATTCGCGCGTGCCAGGAATCGCAAGTGAACGCTCGTAGAGAATCTGGTAACCTCACCACGGTGCACGGAAGGCAAGGCGTGATCTGTGAAATCGCGACCGGCCTGGATCAGGGCGTCACATCGTTCGGTGCTTTTCTGAATGTCAGCTGCTGTCTGGACGAGGCGTCGCAATACGGCCGAGGACTACGCGGCGAACGAATTTCCTCATTGAATGCCGAACGCGTGCGCCCAACAATCATGTCTCAGGTTCGGGCCTCTTTGATCAGCCACGTCTGCGAACAGATCGGCTATCCGGAATACCATATTCATACCGGTCACCCTTTCTTAAAAAGACAAAGACCAGGACAGACGCGAGACAATCACAGTGAACCTTTACTGGATTAAGTGTCCAGTTAGAGCGAACTTCAGCAATTTGTCATTTCGAATCCGCAATCCATGGCAGTGAACCGATAAACTGACCACTCACAAATCACCAGACAGGTTCTGTCTCACGACAGTAGTTGAACATGACAAATCTCCCCATCATCGAACTTTCCACCGAGCCGCCACGAAGACGTCTGCCCAAATGGCTTAAGCGACCTCTGCCTCAAGCCGGCATGGCCTTCACGGACGACGTAATTTCTGACCTCAACCTGGAAACCGTCTGCGAAAGCGCCAAGTGCCCCAACCGCAGTGAGTGCTGGAGTCAGAAAACCGCCACACTGATGATCGGCGGCAACGTTTGCACTCGACCATGCGGCTTCTGTTCTGTCCCCAAAGGCAAAACGACAGCGCTGGAAATTGATGAACCAGAACGCGTCGCCGAAGCTGCCGCGCGACTGGGCCTGAAGTACGTCGTCATCACATCGGTCACTCGCGACGACCTGCCGGATGGTGGAGCAGACCACTGGTACAAAACCGTCGTCGCCGTTCGTGAGCGAACCGGCGCAAAAGTCGAAGTGCTGACGCCTGACTTCATGGGCAACCGCGCTGCCATCAGCCGCGTGATTGCGGCCAGGCCGGATGTCTTCAATCACAACACAGAAACCGTTCCGCGGCTGTACCATCGCGTTCGACGAAACGCTGAGTACCAGCGAACACTTAACCTGCTGAAGCAAGTCAAGGAAGAAGCGCCGGACATGCCAACGAAAAGCGGCCTGATGCTGGGACTGGGCGAAACCCGTGACGAGCTGATGGATGTGTTCGCAGATCTGCGAGCCGTCGGTTGTGACATCATCACGCTCGGACAATACCTGCAGCCATCACCCGATCACCTGCCAGTCGATCGCTATGTTCCACCGGAAGAATTCGACGAAATCGGAGACCTCTGCCGTCAACTCGGTTTCCGCATGGTGGCCAGCGGACCATTCGTCCGCAGCAGCTACCACGCCGGCGAAATGACCGAACACCTCGACTCCGGCACCCAACCCGCCATAATGAATGCGGGACAGCCCACAGCCGATGCAAGCTAACGGCGGGACGGCCCGCAGCCGATGCGAGCTGACGCTCGGAAACGCTCCGTTGTCGCTCCGGCAAGCGACCTGGCTGACAGTAACGACGATTTTTGTCGATGTTGATGTGACAGACTTCGAATTTCAAATCTGAGATTTCGGTTCATTCGAAATCTGCTTTCCTCCTTCGAAACCCACCTCGTGAAGATCCTTGCAGTCGACACATCAGGCTTTGAAGGGTCCGTTGCGATCTCAGAGGACCGGCACGTCCTGAACCAGCGCTGCCTGAATGCAGAAGGCCGACGACATGCTCAAATGCTGGTGTTGGAAGTCGGCGAGCTACTAAAGTCGCAGCGACTCAAGCCGGCAGACATCGACATTGTTGCCGTCAGCATCGGCCCGGGAAGCTTCACCGGCCTGCGAGTCGGTGTGGTGTTCGCCAAGACATTTGCCTGGGCCAACAACGCGAAGCTGGTTGCTGTCGACACCTTGCAGGCGGTCGCTCAGCAATTGCCGTCGGAACAACCCAGCATAACTGTAATAAGCGACGCTCAACGCGATGAATTGTTCGTCAATAAGTACGAATGGAACGCCGATTCACAAACGCGTCAGCCAACAGAAGAGTTACGAATCGAACCTCTGGCTACCGTTGCAGCAACTCCCACATCGATGATCACTGGCCCCGGCCTGGAAAAATTCAAAGACTCATTCAAAGACACCTGGACACTGGCCGCCGAAGACCAATGGTTACCGCGAGCTGCAACGATCGCACAGCTGGGAAGTGTTTTGGCGGAGCAGGGCACATGGGCCGACATTCACAACCTGGAACCGCTCTACGTCCGTCGCAGCTATGCGGAAGAGAAACTACCAACCGTTTGACGTCAGCGTGACCGCGGCACAACCTTCACCGAATAATGCCCCAGGCTTCCGAATCGTCAAGCGGCTGACGATCGTTTTGTCGCGGTTGAAACAGCTTCCCCATCGAAGAATGATGTCTTCGCCCGACCAGCCCGCAGCCATTTCATCGTTCAGCTTCTGCACCACGTGCAGGTGATTATCGAGCACCGCGTACCCGGCAAGCTCCACCGTAGAGTTGCCTGCCAATTTCTTAAAACGTTCTAACCATCGCCATCGAAGACGCTCCCTAGAA
>CALFOL010000536.1 GCA_937919915.1 uncultured Planctomycetaceae bacterium | reverse complement strand
GCCATCGCGTCCGGGCCGTCGATATTTCCCATCAGACAGTTGCCGATTGGCAGATAGACCTTGGGGTTGTTGGAAACGATTTCGATTCGCTGACGCTGCGTGTCTTCGCCGAACATCTGGCCCGCGGACGACTTGAAGTAACCATTCCGATACCGAAACCCAATCTGCCAATTCCGTTCTGTGGCGTGGCCGGAAGTTACGAACAGATCCGGCTGGTAAGCGTTCAGTGTTTCAACCAGGGCTTTCGTCGTATCGTCCGGGCCGTGGAGTCGTTCCGCCGCTCCGCCCGGTTGCTTCTTAATGAACTTGTTTTTCACCAGTTCGTCATACCATAAGCCCTGCTCGCACATCTCCATCGCAACTTCAGTCCCCGCCGCGACTTTTCGCACCACCAGCGGTGTTTTGTGTTTCGCGATCGCCAGCGCGTTTGTCGCATCAAACCCCGTCAAAATGCCCCAAAAAGTATCCGTGTATGGGTCGTCATCCAGTTGCCGAGTCAACTGGTGTACGGCAGCAACGAATTCACGCGTACTTTGCTGGGGTGTCGCGACAAAACATGTATGGCGAGGGTGATGCTCCTTCAACGCCGGCAATACTTCCGTTGGCGATGAGCCGTACCTCAACAGCAATCCGCTGTGCTTCGTCACCAGAGTATCGGCAACAGCCTTCCAGCCATCATTTTCGTACGTGCCGTCCTGAACGACCACGCAATATTTGCTGGCCCAACTTGCTTCCACAAGGACGAGAAACGAGGTCAGCACAATCAGTGGGAATCGCATTGCAGTCTTTCCGCGGCATATAGAAATCGTCGTCGGATATCATAACAAAGCCGAATAGCGTTGTTCTATACAGTCGCAATTGGAGAATCCCGGTTGGACGGCAGTTCGCAATCTGCAGAAGTGCCGCCACGTGAGGATCCCTATGTCAAATCTCCCCCCGCTCTATCCATTCGAAGCTGAAAATACTGAGTTCGGTTCCCAGGAGATATCGCCACAGGCATCAGTGGACGCCCGGCGCGCACTGGACCTTAAGAATTCTCAGCCTTTGCTGAAGCACTGGAAACCAGCTGGTCTTCATCGACGCCGATCGCTTCGTTATCATCAATTTCCTGATGTTCACGCCTCCAGCCGACAACACCTGCGACTCACACCCTAACACAAAACGCAAGCGAGTGAATTCGCTGTAGTACTGTAAAATTCACTCGCTTGCGCTTGGTGCTCGTATTTGCCACTGTAAAAAAAATGAGTCGCCATGGCGTTGTGCCGGGCAGCCCTTGTTGTCGCATCACTCGACGATAGAATATCCGGTCCACTGTCCACTGTCCCGAATTTCGCATAGGTATGTCGTGAAGGCACTTCTTCTTTCTGAGTACAAAAAACTGGAGATGACAGACATCCCAACACCGGAAATCGGTCCGGAGGATGTGCTGGTTCAGATCCAGGCCTGTGGAATCTGCGGCAGCGATATTCATGGTTGGGACGGCAGCAGTGGCCGCCGTGTTCCGCCATTGGTGATGGGACATGAAGCCGCGGGAATCGTATCCGCTGTTGGTCGCAACGTCGTTGGCTTCGCCGAAGGTGACAGGATCACGTTCGATTCCACCGTGTGGTGTGGCAAGTGTCGTTACTGTCTTGGCGGTCGACCGAACCTGTGCGATAACCGCATGGTGTTGGGCGTCAGTTGTGGCGACTATAGACGCTATGGTTGCTTCGCGGAATTCGTCAGTGTGCCAGCGAGGATTTGCTGTCATTTGCCGGACTCGCTGCCGTTCGAACATGCGGCCTTAATCGAAGCGGTGTCGGTTGCCGTTCACGCCGCCAATAGAACTCCTGTTATGTTGGGCGACACGGCCATTGTGGTCGGCAGCGGCATGATCGGTCTATTGGCGATTCAGGCTATTAAGCAAAAGGGATGCAGTCAGGTGATTGCGACAGACCTCAACGCGCAACGACTGGAAGTTGCGAAGAGGCTGGGCGCCGACGTGACCATTGACGTGTCCAAAGAAGACGTAGTGGCTCGAGTCCTTGAGCTAACAAACGGACGGGGTGCAGACGTTGCTATGGAAGTCGTCGGTGCAACAGCGACGATTAAATCGGCGATCGACTGTACTCGCAAAGGTGGTTCCATCACGATTGTTGGCAACCTTGCACCGACCATCGAACTTCCGTTGCAGTCCGTGGTCACCCGAGAACTCAGTATCTTCGGCACCTGCGCCTCGGCCGGAGAATACCCGGCTTGTGTCGATCTGCTGGCAACCGGAATGATCAAGGTTCAGGACCTGATCACCGCCAAAGCTCCGCTGGAACAGGGCCATGAATGGTTCAGCCGTCTGTACGCAGGCGAAGCGAACGCCATGAAGGTCGTGCTTTGCCCATCGATGTCGTAGTCCCATTCACGGACCCACGGGCTATTTGGCAAAACGACTCCAGCCGCCGCCACCTTCCGCTTCCGGGGGTGGCGATGCCGATGGGGCTGCAACCGCGGGCGACTGGTCTTTGTGCAATGTGGCGATCGCTTCTTCTCTTGAGTTAAACGGAACCCAGAAGAAATCGGTTTTCGTGTTCTCAAGCAACATCAGCGTTTTCATCATGTCTCGCATATTGTCGCTGAGTTTGCACAGAACCGCTTCGCCGCCGCCCTGTCTGGCCTTTTTCGCCAAACGAATCAACATGCCGACAAACGTCGACGCGAAGTAACTTAGCTTCGAGAAGTCGATCAGCAGATGCTTGACGTCCTCCAGGCTCAGCTGCCGGTAGGTTTCGTTGTAGGCATCCCGAACGTCCGAGTCACGAAATTCCATCAGGCTGCCCGTTGGCACCACAATCAGGACGTCGCCGTCGCGTTCGTATTCGAAAACCTGCTTACCGGTAGACATGCAATCGCTCTGTGAGATAAAGAGGGCTGGGCGCATCGGGCAACGATTTGCCGAGCGGTCCCACGTTAGTCGTTGCGACGGCCCTTCTCAAGCTGTTCGCCCTTCTTTCCCACCGTCCTCGGCTTTTCAATCCCGCATTTTTCGAAAGTCAGGGCGGTACGATTTACCCACCTTTGCTGCCGAACGGCTTTCATTGGAAAACGGCTTGTTCCTGAACCTTGCAGTGCTGGTTCGATCGAAACAGTGTTTGAATTCGCT
>CALFOL010000535.1 GCA_937919915.1 uncultured Planctomycetaceae bacterium | reverse complement strand
GCCCCGACACGGCGACAAGATGCGCGAGCCCTGATTTTCTAAAAGACGAAATCATTTGTTGTGGTTGTTTTGAGTCATCACCAATTACGAGTCCTGTAAATAGCGAACGCTCATCGAACGGAAACGATTTTGCGCCACTAGATATAAGTCTTCGCACCCGCTGGGCACTGCGATAGATAGGTGATGCAATATATCTGCGCTCACCGACAGATTCGATTTCAAAATTTCCTTTGATATGTTTCGAAACCAAGCGTTGAGCTTGAACTGGCGAGAGTTTGTTTCGCCAGCCCGATACGAAGATAGTTTCGCCCACGTTTGTATTGCTTAACCGCCAAGACGGTCTCCCATAGGCATAGACAATAAATCTGTCGCCTGAAATATCGAGAACTATTTGAGTAGCCGCCCCGACTCGTTGTGGGTCGGTGATCACTCGAGCAACCCCAGAATATTGACCAAGCTCAACGCGACGCAGTTCGCCTTCCAGTTCCTTGTGTAGACGCCGGTCAGAAAACGTAGCGCCGGGCGGTGAGTGGCGGCCGGATGAAAAGCGTAGCGCCCAGATGATCACCTGTAGCGGCCATTTCAGACTTTCGGAGAATCCGAAATCGTTTGAACTGGCGTGCTATGGGGGACAAGGGTGTACACCGATATGGAGCAGTGGATTGAGATTCGCCGTCGCGTTCTGAACGGGGAACTGAGTAAGCGGGCGGCGTGTGCCCAGTACGGTATTCACTGGGACACGCTGACAAAGATTCTGACTCACAGTGAGCCGCCGGGTTACCGGTTGACGAAGTCTCGACCGTCGAAGCTGGAGCCGTTCCTGCCAGTAATCCACGAGATTCTGGAGAGCGATCGGGCGGTTCACCGGAAGCAGCGACACACGGGGCAGCGCATCTTCGACCGACTACGAGAGGAGCATCGTTACAAGGGCGGTGTGACGATCGTGAAGGAAGCGGTACGTGAGTGGAAGGAGAGTCGCCGCGAAGTCTTCCTGCCGCTGAGTCATCGTCCGGGTGAAGCTCAAGTCGATTATGGGTTTGCCGATGTCGTGCTGAATGGCGAGACGGTGAAGGTCGCACTGTTTGTGATGACGCTGCCGTATTCGGACGCAATTTACATGCAGGCGTTTCCGCGTGAGTGTTCGGAGAGTTTTCTGGAAGGCCACAACCGGGCTTTCGAATTCTTCGGCGGAGTTCCAACTCGGATCAGCTACGACAACTCGAAAATCGCCGTCGGGAAGATCACGGGGACTCGAGAACGTCAGGTGACAACGGAATTCCAGCGTCTGAAAAGTCACTTCCTGTTCGAAGATCATTTCTGTCTGGTGCGTCGTCCGAATGAGAAGGGACATGTCGAACGGCTGCTTGACTACGCCCGTCGCAACTTCCTCGTGCCGGTTCCGCAGTTAGATTCACTGAGGACGCTGAATGAGCAACTTGAAGCAGCGTGTCGGCGTGATCTTGAGCGTCAACTACGAGGCAAGCCTCTGCCGAAGAAAGACCTGCTGAGCGAGGAACAACAGCGGTTCTTTCTTTCGCTTCCCGAGCAGACTTTTGAAGCTCATCGAGTCGTGCAGGCACATGCGGACTCGTTGTCTCTGGTCCGGTTTGATCGCAATAGTTACTCGGTGCCGACGCAATACGCACATCGCCAGATCACCGTCGTGGGAACCGTCGATGAAGTGCGTCTGATCTTCGAGAATCAACTGGTTGCCCGGCACGAACGTGACTGGAGCAAGGAGCAGTTCCACTACGAACCGCTGCATTATCTGGCGTTGCTGGAACGCAAGCCAGGAGGCTTTGACCATGCAAAGCCTTTCGAGGAGTGGGGCCGGCCGGTGTGCTTCGGCATTCTTCGTCGGCGTCTGGAAGCAGAACGGAATGGGCACGGGACCCGCGAGTTCATCCGCATCCTGCGTCTGCTGGAACATCACTCGCTGCCGACATTGAAACAGGCGGTGCAGCACGCTCTGGAAATCAGAGCGACCAATGCCGATGCCCTGCGGCTGATCGTTGAACACCAGCAGGAACAGCCGGTCGCCGTGTTCTGTCTGGACGGTCGCCCGCACCTGAAGCTCGTTCGGATTCCACAGACGAACGTCGCCGCTTACCAGTCCCTGATCGTCGGAGGTTAACCCATGAAGAAGACCGAAACGAAAAGTACCGTCCTGTTACAGCATCACCTCAAGGCTTTGAAGCTGCCGACCGTTCAACGTGAATGTGAGAAGGTTGCGAGTCGTTGTGCGACAGAGAACGTCGACCACCTGGCGTTCCTGCTGCAACTCTGCGAGCTGGAACTGATTGATCGCGAACGCCGTGCCTCAGAACGCCGTCTCAAGGCCGCGAACCGGCACGGCCGGATTGTTAATAAGTCTTTCGAAGTTTTCTGATTGAACAGTTACGCAGTTTGACGTTTTCTAATAAACCGCCTCGGCGGCCCGACGTACAAAACGCTGGACACATTCGACTTCAAAGCACAGCCATCGCTCAATCAGGTCCTGATCACCGAGCTGATGCTCGGTGAGTACATCGATCAGCGAGAGAACATTCTGTTGGTGGGAAATTCCGGAACTGGAAAAACGCACGTCGCGATTGCATTGGCGATCGCGGCCTGTGGTCGAGGCCGACGAGTTCGGTTCTATCGCGTCACGGAACTGATCACACAGTTGATGGAGGCTCGTGAAGAACGAGTACTCCTGCGACTGAAGGCTCAGCTGGCGAAACTCGACCTGCTCATCCTCGATGAACTGGGTTACGTTCCGGCCAGTAAACTTGGTTCGGAACTTCTGTTCGACGTGATCAGCACGGCCTACGAACGCCAAAGTGTCATTGTCACCACCAACCTGCCGTTCGAAAACTGGACCGAAGTGCTGGGCAGCGAACGCCTGACTGGTGCCACACTGGATCGTCTGACACACCGCTGCCACATCCTCGAAGCCGGCGGAGAAAGCTACCGCCTGCGAGATGCAAAGACGCGACAGACAAAACGCTCAAGCAACGCCAGCAGCAAGTCGAAATAACTCAACAGAGACCTCGACGGACCGACGAAAAGCCACCACATCGGTCCCCACCTCACAACCACAGCGCTACGTTTTTCGACCGCCCGGCGCTACGTTTTCTAACCGGCGTCTACA
>CALFOL010000534.1 GCA_937919915.1 uncultured Planctomycetaceae bacterium | reverse complement strand
GGCGGAGCCACGCCTCCCGACGTCTATCGACGTCGACTCCTCACCCCACCCCTTGCCCACTTGGCCGCTCCCTTGCGGCTTCAATACTTGTTTTTATTGTGCGCAAGTCGTTTCTCCGGTATCATGGTTCTCATGACTCCAGAAATCACCCCTGAACAATTAGATGCCCTCGGCGATGGGCCGCAAACCGAAATAGTTGACCCTGTTTCCGGTCGTACTTTCGTCGTGATTGAAAAGACATTTTACGCCATCAATCATCTCGATCGCACATGTGATGCGATTCAACAGGGGATTGACGCGGCGAACGCTGGCCAAACGCAACCAGTCAACGAAGCGTTTGATGAAATCCGCTCAGAGTTAGGATTTCAAAAGCACGGATGAGCTCAGTTGTTGTCATCACACTCCCAGCCAAGATTGACATTATTCGTAATGCCAAATGGTGGTCAGATAACCATTCCGGCATTCAAGCTGCAGAATGGCTTGATGCTGTGGAGACGCAAATCATGACACTCAACCTGCACCCTGAGAGTCATCCATTAGCGGTCGAAAATCCGCGGTTCAAAATCGATCTTCGTGAAAAACTGGTTGGGCTTGGATCACGGCCAAACTATCGAGCCATCTACACGATTACAGGTTTGGAAATTCAAGTGTTGCGTGTAATCAGTGCGTCACAGGATGAGCTGATGTCCGGTGATTTAGCGGGCTGGTCGTAGCAGACGATCGATCAGGAGCCACTGCTCTTTCATGATGTATTCCGGCTGTTTGCCGTTGAATTGCCCGCCGTGCATTTCAGGAGACCACGCCAGTTGCACACTCAGGTTTTGTTCCATGAGTTTCTACGGCAGTGACTGTACACCGGTGATTCCTTCAGGATCATTAACCCATCTTCCACTTTTCCGCCAGCTCCGGAGTCAACCATGATTGGCGGTCTCGGAAGTACTCACCGCCATTTGGTGTCATCTTTCCGGGATCCGTTATCAAATCCTGATACAGATCCGCGATCGCTTTTGCCTTGGGGTTGGAGTGAAGTGGCTCATTCTTCAATTGTGATTCAGGAGAAGTCGCTGCGATCGCCGGGGCAGGGGATTGGCTGGACGGCGACGGCTTTTCCAGCCCCTGTTCGCCGCTGATTTCACGTAGATTTAAGAGAGCCGCTTTGAACTCTTCACCTTTCAGACGCCCGCCTGTTGGTGGCGTGTGCGTTTCCAAACCGTGAATGAGCGTCAGCAGGTTTCCACGCACACCACAACTGTGACAATAGATCACTAAACTTGGGCGATCGCGCAAGTCCGATTCCATGACCGCGTATGCAATATCCGGGTTAGGCGAGACAATCGAATTCGCACTTTCTACGATTCCAGCGTAGAAACAGAAAGAACTCTTTCGAGTCGGAATTCGGGCGGCAACTACCGCAGAAACAGTTGGAAACAATGGATAGGATGGAATTCAGAATCGACTTAGCGAAAACCTTTGAGACGTTGCCGAAGGCCCCGATTGTCGAAGCCGTCATCCACTGGCGAGCACGTCCAACGGTTTCTCTCAACAGTTCCTCATTGCGGCAGAAACTGCAGGACCACCTGACAGAATACGCTGAGCCGCAGAATACGCTGAGCCGCAGGAACAGCACGAATTCCAGATCGGTACAGAATTAAATGCGGACGGTGCCACGACTCAGCAGAAGCACGGCTGGCATGGTTTGCGTGCCGTTTCAAACGATGGTCAATTCATTGCCCAGTTTACGCGCAATGGCTTTGTCTTCAGTCGTTTGAAGCCCTACGAAGACTGGGAACGATTTGAGGCGGAAGCACTCAGACTATGGAACGCATTCGCAGAAGTCGCTCAGCCAACAGAAATTGACCGTCTGGGCGTCCGATTTATCAACGTCATGGAACTGGAGCCCGGTGAGACCCCGGGGGACATCCTGAGTCTTCCGCCGCAGGTGCCGGATTCATTGCCGTTGCAGGTTTCTGAGTTTATGCACCAGACACAATTTGATATACCGCAATACGGATATCAACTGAATGTGATTCAGACGGTTCAGCGAAGCGACGGCAAGGCCAGTGTGATTCTGGATCTGGACGTTTCTACCACAATAGCCCCCGCAGCACCTGACGGCAATCTGAGCACAAGACTGCGGGAAATGCAGTGGATCAAGAACAAGGCGTTTTTCAGCCTGGTGAGTCAATCCGCCATCGCTCGATTCCAGGAGTAGAAACATGACGACAACGATCAGCAGCACAGGTGTCAGTCCTGCTGCCAGCTACCTGAGACAGCGGGTCCAGAAAGTCAGTCGGCAATTGCAGAAAGCCGAATTCGGTGCGGAAAGCCTGATTCGCGGTGAGCTGGCTGATGTCTGGGAAGAATGTTCTTGGGGGATGGGACGGTTACAACGCTTTGCCAGTGACATGGGATTCCCTGAGCCTCACAGAACGGCTTCTGCGGGCCCTGCCGCTTGGAAGCTGCCGAGCATCCATCGGCGCAGAAGCAGATGGTCAGATTACTCTGGAATGGGGGCGCACTGCCCAACGAAGATTGTCTGTCAGCGTCAGCCCGGACGGTGACCTGCACTATGCGGCACTGTTGGGAGCGGAAAAGACCTGTGGCACAGTTCCATTTGTGGACGAAGTCCCCGACACCATCCGGAATCTGATCCGGAAAGTGTGCTGATGCTGAGTCCGGACAATGTCCCGCCCGTCGGAGCCGATGAGCGATTGTCGCGGTACGTCCTCAGCAAGCGACACGTCAACCAACAGACAAACCTGTTGAAACCGGATGCCTTTTGTGCCGCATCCCCATGAAGAACTGTCTGTGACACGGGACAGAGACGCCACAGAAGACGAAGTCTGGAATGCTGGCTTTGAAGTTGCCCGACAGCGTTCGGAGAGCGGCCCGAGGACGTTTACCCTTCACGGTCGCGGGGACGCGCTCGCTGCTACGTACCATGATCAGAATTTGCAGACCGTGCCTGATCCAGTACCTGGCAATCCGAATCACGTCAACGTGACCGGCTGGCCGAAAGACGACAAGGCGAAACAAAAGCTGATTGCGCTGGAGATCGCCAAAGTAGCGAAGTTCGTGCCAGTGAAGGACGGAGTGTGAATTGTCGTCCGCACAGACATAAACTCGACTATCTGAGCCGAAAGACGGAACGGCTCGGGGCCGGCGCGGCACTCCGTGAGACTCGACACAACACGCGGATTCGCACGGAATACTCGGCGAGGTTGTTCGTAGCATGACTATGACTTGTTGAAGGCTGGCAAACAACGGGAGTTCAGCCTCGATAAACTGTTCCCGAACTTGAACTATCCG
>CALFOL010000533.1 GCA_937919915.1 uncultured Planctomycetaceae bacterium | reverse complement strand
GAGCCGGGGTAGACGGGGACACACCATCTTGTCGACAATGCGGATCACAGGTGCCATCGGCTGTCTTTATTTGAGTCAAGCTTGGTAGGCGGAGTCCTGCCAGATTTTCTGATTTTTGATCATGGCGTTGAGTGTGATGAGGAGTTTTCGCATGACCTCGACGAGTGCCACTTTCTGCGGCTTGCCGCGTTTGACCAATGATTCGTGGAACGCTTTGAATTTCGGGTTGTACCGTGTGCTCACCAGTGCGGCCAGTACAGAACCTTTCGAATCATAACTCGTCCCACGTGTGTCTTTCGCTTGCCTTCCTTTAGGCCACTGTCGCGCGCAATCGCTAACGTGCGTCGGCGCGAAACTCCGAGGGCTGGTGCATGACGATTTCGCGAGAGAGTACAGATAACAACCCAGCGGCACGCAAGCATTCTTCCACATGTTCGGTCCTTGTTCATGCTTCGGGTTGGGATTGGCTGCAAAATGGGGCGGACACCATTTTCATGCAGCTCCATCCTGATAGACTGATAAGCTGGCGAGGGCGTCGTGTTACTTCACACCCATCGGAATTGTCCACATCGGAGCGCACCATGCGAAGAACTACACTGACCTGGCTGTGCGTGATTGTCGGTCTTGGAGCTGGTTCCGTGGCGACGCGCGGCCAGGAACTGATACAAGGCGCCGTGAATCGCGCTTCTCTGGGAAGCGAAGTGGTGCTTGATACGGTGTATATTCCGCCCGGCGAATTCATGATGGGGAGCACGCCGGAAGAAAAACTCTGGGCGACAGGCATCGAAGGCGGAGCTCAGCCTGGGACGGAACGCGAGTCTTACGAAGGCGAACAGCCGCGACGGATGCAGATGGATTACGGATTCTGGATGGGCCGCACGGAAGTCACGGTCGGTCAGTTCCGGCGGTTTGTCGAGGAGGCCGGATACGTCACCGACGCGGAACGGCCCGACGGCAGAACTCAGTGCTTCAACCCGAAATGGACCAGCTACAACCTGACAACCCAGGTGACGCATCCATGGGAACCGATGCCGGGCAAAAGCTGGCGAGATCCTAACTTTCCGTTGCCGCTGCGCGACGATTTCCCGGTGGTCTGTGTGAGCTGGACGGACGGCCGGGCGTTCGGCGAGTGGCTCACGAAACACGAACGCGCCGCGGGACGCCTGCCGGACGGTCTTGAATATCGCCTTCCCACGGAAGCCGAATGGGAATACGCCTGTCGAGGCGGCAGCCAGGAGAGCAGCTATTTCTGGTGGGGGAATGAACTGAGCGAAGGGGAAGGCCGGTTCAATATCTCGGCCGTCGACTTCCTGCCCGACCGAAAGCAGAAATGGCCGCTGGCGAGTGCTCCGTGGAGTGACGGATTCGCGTTCGTCGCCCCCGTCGATCACTTCGGCGAACGAGGGCACAACGGTTTTGGAATGGCCGACATGTGCGGCAACGTCTGGGAAGTCGTCCTCGACCACTTCGATCCGACGGGAGGACACGAAGCGTTGAATATCGCCACGGAGAATTACCGTCCCGTCTGCCGTGGCGGTAACTACTTTGACGTTCCGGGCAACGCCCGCTGCGCCGTCCGTCTGGGCCTCGCCGGCCCGCACTACTCGGATTCCCGAGACGGTTTCCGCATCTGCCTGGGACCGCCACGCAGCATCAGGAAATAACCGGCGGCACGAACTCCGCATGGCGACAGAATCGCAAACTTTTCTTCTCGTGTCCGGACTTAATCGCGTCAACGATGAGAGAGTCTCGGAACCGCCAGATGTATTCTGCTCTGTGGGGTCTGATGATTCGCCTGTCCGGTCAGCGGCGGATTGCTATCATTCCAATTCCACGCAGCAATTCCCAGCGCCCCTGTGATATTGTTCCGTTGGAATCGTCTTCATTGAGCGGCTTCCCGTGAAGCCCCGCCAATATCCTCACCGTCAGCGGACATAAACAACTGTGTTTTCCCTTGCCACGTTGCTTAGCGTCCGATTCTGTCGGCAACGACGAAACGTGAAACGCCAGCACCGAAATCGCCCGCCTTTGCAGATCGGATCCCAGACGCAGCCGATGGAAATCCGACTGCTGTTGTCCGCGACGAATTCCCCCGGTATCGCCCCCGATTACTCAACGCATTTGGTCCTGCTTGGCGAAGCAGCCGCACCCCTGGCCGCACAAAACACCACTGACCGCAATCTGCAGCACGCGGCCTTCCTCTCGCAACTGGATGAACTCTTTGATGAATCTATCGTGGTTCGGTTCAACTACACCAACGCGCTGAATGGCCTGGCACTGCATCTGACTGCTGAACAGGCTCGCCAGATTTCTGAGTTGCCAAATGTGGCAATGGTGCTGCAGGATGCGTCGTCGCGACTGCAACAGAACACAGCGCTGCTGACGGGCGCCTCCGGTGTCTGGGACGGTTCTGCCCTCAACCCGGGGACTGTCGGTACGCGGGGAGAAGGTGTCCTGATTGGGATCATCGACTCCGGGATCGATTTCGACAACGCGTCGTTTGCGGAAGTGGGCCCCAACGACGGGTACGTACACATCAATCCGTTTGGTGATGGCGTGTTTCGCGGTGTCGGCGACCCCAATAGCCCGAACTTCGATCCCTCGTTGCCACTGAACAACAAAGTTGTGGGAGCGTGGGACTACACCAGTGACGCCATTAACGCGTCGGATGACGCAGACCATGGAACCAGCGTCGCAGGCATTGCTGTCGGAAATTACGTAACCGTGCCGGTGCCAAATTCTGGTGTCACCACAGAAATCTCAGGAGTCGCGCCGCACGCCAACATCATTGCTTACGACGTCTGCACCACGATCGACGATTGTTCCAACTCGGCCATCATGGCGGCCGTTGATCAGGCGATTGCCGATGGCGTCGACGCAATCAACCTTTCCATCGGCGGCGGCACAGAGGATCCCTGGGATGGAGTAATGGCGTCGGCGTTGCTGAACGCTCATGCAGCAGGCATCTTCGTCGCTGTCTCTGCCGGCAACGAAGGGCCGGATCAGGGAACGCTCACCGCTCCGGCAGACGCTCCGTGGGTCACAGCCGTGGCTTCGGTTGGAATCAGTGACGAGCCCACAAACACGATCCGTGTCACGGGGGAAAATGTTCCGGCCCACATTGCCAGCATCATTGCTACGGCGGGTGAAGACGTCACGATTGCGGCAGACGTTGGCCCTGCCAAAGTCATTCATGCCGCCGATGTTTCTCCCGGTGACGCGCTCGGGACTTTGCCGTACCCGACGGACACATTCGCCGGTCGCATTGCGATGATCGACCGCGGGGAATCTCTGTTCGCTACAAAAGTTCAGAATGCTTACGATGCCGGTGCCATCGCAGTGATCGTCATCAACAATGTGGCTGGTCCGAACGTCGTCATGGCGGATGTCGCCAACGTTCCGATTCCGGCTGTGCTGATTTCTCAGGAAGCAGGAACCACGTTGCGTACATGGTTGCGGCAGAATCCAAACGCTTTGGTTCGCCTGAACGCAGACGTGATTCAGGAATTGACCGTGGTGTCCAGTTTCAGCTCTCGCGGTGAGAACACACAGGCTGACACACTTGCTCCTGCGATTGCGGCGCCCGGCGCGGCTACTCTGATCGTCGCCCCGGTCGCGTCAGATGGAGCCGACAGCTGGCGGTATTTCAGTGGAACATCAGCCGCCGCACCGCATCTCACCGGAGCCGCAGCATTGCTGATTGCCCTGCATCCGGAATGGTCACCCGCAGAGATTCAGTCAGCATTGCAGACCACCGCCGTCAGTCGTGACGGAATTGTGGAAGACTTCAGCTTGTCTCCCACTGATCCGTTCGCCGTTGGTTCCGGGCTGGTGAATGTTTCGCAGGCCGCCAAAGCGGGGTTCGTACTGAACGAAACGTCAGCGAAGTTTGCGGCAGCCGACCCGTCCATTGGCGGAAATTCGGGGGAGCTCAATTTGGCGAGCTTCGTTAGGAGCGAAGTCACGAATGCGACATCGTGGACACGCTCCATCACCAGTACACAGACGGAGACTGTTGTCTGGACGCCGTCCTTTGTCAGCGACGCCGGGCTCAGGTTAGCACTCGGGACCTCCGCCATCACGCTTCAGCCCGGAGGGACATCCAGTTTTACCTTATCGGCGAACATTGATTCTTTGTCTGTCGACTGGTTGTTTGGAGAATTGATCCTGTCGCCCGATCGTGACCTGCCTGTGGCCCGGCTTCCGATTGCTGTCGCGCCGACTGCCACACCGGGAGTCACAATCAAACGTTCCGGCAGCGGCACCGATGTTTCAGAAAGCGGTGCGTTCGACACTTACGAAATCTCCCTGAACACCAAACCGGTAAGCCCTGTGACCATCCGCGTGAACGCTCCGGCAGGAATTGACGTCAGCAGCGACGGAGCAACTTTCGTGTCTGCATTGAACCTGGCGTTCACCAGCCAGGATACACAGACCGTCACAGTACGGGCGATCGACGACAGTATTGCCGAAGGTCAGCGGACGCTCACGATATCGCACGCCGTCACAGGCTCGGGGCCAGGCTATTCCGCAGCAACCGTGATTGCTGACGTCGACGTTTCCGTCTTCGACAATGACATTCGACAGCCACTGCAGGCGCCAGAGCTCTTTCTACCAATTGTCGCCGACAATCTCGCCTTGCCGACATTTCAGTGGACGAATGTCGCGGGCGCAGCGTCTTACGAGATCTACGTTTCGAACACGACGACTCAGCAGAACCCGCTGTTCAGGGTTCCCGGTTTGACCAGGTTGGAGTTTTCTCCTCCATCGGAACTGGGCTTTGGGCTGCACCGTGTCTGGGTGAGAGCCGTCGACGGCGATGGGTTTCCTTCACCGTGGTCGCAACCTGTCACACATGTTGTGGGAACGACTTTGCTGAGCCCTCGACTGCCAACGTTCAATCCGCGGCCCACGTTCCGGTGGACCGAGCTGCCTGGTGTCGCGCAATATGAATTCTACCTGCGAGCGGCAGACGGAACGGTGTTGAACCCGAAAGGCCTGACCGGCGGCAGTTACACTCCGGAGTCGGATCTGCAACAGGGGAGCTATTCGTGGTGGGTCCGCCCCTATACCGCCGACGGCCGTCCTGGCGGCTGGACGGCGCGAGCAGAAACTTACATCGGCGGTCGTCCAACGGTCCTGACTCCGTCCGCATCGACAGCATCGTCAAACGCAGCGCCGGAATTCTCGTGGACTCCTGTCGAGGGTGCAGAAACGTATGAAGTGTTTCTGAATCGTACCGATATCCCGCAGCACATACTCCGCACGTCTGCGATTTCCGCCACGACGTTCCCGCCACCAATCCTGCGGCCGGGCTCATACGTGTTGTGGGTCCGGGCGAAAGCTCAGGGCGGCGAAAATGGACCATGGAGTTCGCGGCAGCTCTTCATTGTCTCAGCTGCAGCATCAGCAGTCACGGCGACCCCACTTGAAGAGCGACTGATTTCGCTGAGCCCCTCGCTGACGCTGACATGGCAGGCCTCAGACGCTGATGTCACGTTCGACGTCTACCTGTTTGACGGCCGAGCAGCGATTCAACAAGCGGGTCTTACGGATTCAAGTTGGCAAACACCGCCACTGACGGCGGGACAATGGCAGTGGTGGGTGCGAGCCGTCGATTCCGCCGGAACGGCTGGCAGCTGGAGTACCGGCGGAACCATCGACACATCGGGCCGCGCAATCGGGTACCCTCCGACGTTTGCCGGAAGTGCAACGCCAACATTTCGGTGGACCTCCGTCGCTGGCGCGGACCGCTATGTTGTGCAACTCAACAACCTCACCACCGGCGCGGCTCAGGTAATTCGCGAGAACGATCTGACGACGACCGAATTTACCTCTCCAGTTAATTTGCCAACCGGCACCTTCCGTTTTTGGGTACGAGCCATCAGCAACAGCAATCCCGCCGCTGGTTTCTGGAGCATCCCCATCGACTTCGTGGTCACATAAGCAACAGGCTAAATCGTATTCGTCCGTGTTGTTGATTCGGCATGCGCCCTCGGTTTCGCGGATGCACCCGCTGAACACAGCGACAAACACACGAAACCTGCTCGAACGTGAAACGGAAAAAAAACACCGTGTCGAAGACGACACGGTGTTTGTGTTTTGTGCAATTCGCAAAGTCTACGAATCAAACGATCGAAAACTATTCGATGTCGTATTCTTTGGTCAAAACTTCCAGAGCATCAACGATACTCGCTTCGTTCATGCCTGAATCACGCACGATCTCAGCAGATGCCTCGTTGTTGCCGGTCAATTCTTTCGCGGTGGCTGAAATACGGCCCGAACCGTCGTAGGAATAAGTGATCTCAATCGGCGATCCCTTCGCCATACCGGGCGGCAGATTGAAGACGCGAAAGTCACCAATCAGTTCACAGGCAGCTGGGTCAATCGCGTCACCTTCCAGAATTTCAACATGGACTCGCTGTTGACTGTCCTGATTAGTTCCGAATCGCTGTACTACGCTGTGAGGCACAGGGCTGTTTTTGGGGATCATGATGTGATTGATTTTGCGACTCTTGTCTGCGGGGTCTGAAATCTTGATACCCAAAGAGTGCGAGTTCACGTCACTGGTTCTTACGTTGTTCAGGCGATTGCGAACTGCGGATGCAATCTTACCGGTGGAATCACCGAAGCGAGCTTCAAGAATCGCTGCGTGAATCGCCGCCCCTTCAGCAACTGCTCGCTCTGGCAGCAGTTCTCGTGATGGATCACGCTGCGTGACTTCGCGAAGCATCTGTTCAACTACAGGCATCAGAGTTGAGCCGCCGACAAGAATAACCTCGTCCAGAGTACCCGGCTTGACGCCGGCCTGCTGCATGACCAGCTCTGTGGTGTCTTTCGTTCGCTGCAGCAAGTCAGCCGTCATGCGTTCGAAGTCGGTTCGAGTCAGTGAGACAGACAGTGTCTGGCCCTCGAAGTAAACGCTCACGGGTACCTGATACTTATCGCTCAAGTCACGCTTGGCGTCTTCTGATTCCTGATGGAAGCCGCGCATTGCTTCCGGATCAGATGATGGATCCATGTTGTATTTCGTCTTGAACTGCTGAACCAGATGGTCCGCCAGTCGCTTGCTCCAGTCCAGCCCCCCCAGCATCACGTCCCCGTCGGTCGCGAGTACACGAAAGTTGGTTGGTGTATAACGGACAACCGTGACGTCGAATGTTCCGCCCCCAAGGTCGTAAACCAGAATCGTTTTTTCGTCATTCGCCAGGTCCGTGCGTCCCAGTTCACCCCTTTGCCAGGCATATGCCAGCGTCGCGGCTGTTGGCTCGTTAATAATGTCAATGACATTCAGGCCAGCGATTCGCCCGGCGTCCTGAGTCGCCTTGCGGCGTACATCGTTGAAGTAATAGGGCACGGTAATGACGGCGTTGGCGATTGGCCCGATTTCTGCTTCGGCGTCCTGCTTCATCTTTTTCATGATTAGGGCCGACACAAATTCGGGAGTTAGTTTCTTGTTCTGGTACAGAACGAAGAAGTCCTTGTTCCCCATTTCTCGCTTGATCGCTTCGATGATCTGATCCGGTGAAGCGACTGAGATCCGTTGAAACGATGGCCCAACAACAACACGGTCAGCGTCCAGCAGAACAACCGAAGGGGTAATCGGCCGACCGTCAGCATTATTCGCAACCGTTGGGTTTCCTTGATCATCTAGATATGCAATAGCGGAGTAGGTTGTGCCGAGGTCGATACCA
>CALFOL010000532.1 GCA_937919915.1 uncultured Planctomycetaceae bacterium | reverse complement strand
ATGTCCCGCCGAAACATATTCGCGGAAAGTGTTTTCGAGATGTGCGGAACGTAGGGTAGAACAAACCCGAAGTCAATATTTCGGTGACATCGCTCTCGTCGCAAGCGGCACAGGTCACAAAAAACGAGTTTTCACCGGCCAAAGTTGACGTATTCCGACAAGGTCTCGCCGTGCATCCGAGTTTCGTATGTCGTTTTGGCAACTCAAGATGTCGGGAACACAGGCTTTCCGAATGTTCCGGCTAAATAAACTGTGCCGACTATGACGATCATTAGAGCACTGCACGTTAGGTCGGGGGGCTCGACGTGTAGTGGCGCAATTCGGTCGAAGTGACTGATCGCTCCGTTGCTGAAGACACTCACCGTGAGACTCAGCGACATTTATCGCCCCGAACGAAAATCGATTGGGGCGAATCCGGTGAAGACCAGGCACTCAACAACGGCAACAACAGCGATCCTTGCGATCGTCGGTACGCTTAGTTTTTACGCGTTCGCATATGTTGCACCAGCAGTGCCCGGTCTTACCCGAGTCGGTGCATTTGTGCGTCGATATTTTTGCGAACATCCGCTGGAATACATCAGTACAGCGATGTTCTTTACGGGCATGGCGATTCTGCTGCAGAAGTTCCGGACGCTGCGTGACGAACGTTCGGCGCTGCGTCTCGCGACCGACGCGGTTGCCGATCCATCGATTAACGTCTGGGAACAGACGACTCGCGAAGCGATTCTGCATGATTGGTGCACCTCTCACCAATCGTTGGAACGTACTCAGGTGCACGTCCGAATTCAGGACGTGCTGCAGTACATGCATGGGTCCGGTCGCACCGGGCTGGAAGAGCATTTGCGCTATCTCGCGGAACTGGGGTCTGAGCGATTGCATCAAACCTTCGCCACAATTCGTACCATCACCTGGGCGATTCCGATCCTGGGATTTCTGGGCACCGTGATTGGAATCACAATGGCGATCGCCAACGTGACTCCGGAGCAACTCGACACGTCCCTCGTCGAAGTCACCGGCGGGCTGTCTGTCGCCTTCGACACCACAGCGTTGGCGCTGGGCATGTCGATCGTTTTGGTATTCGGATCATTCAGCGTCGAGCGATCCGAGCAGCAGGTGCAGAACGACGTTGAGCAATTCGGTATCGAAACATTGCTGCCGTGGTTTGGTGAGGCTGGTGCGTCGGGTATTCGGTCCACGACAGAAGGCGGCGTGACAGCGAATTTCGCAGCGTTGCAGCAGGAGATGTGGACCGAACAGCTCGCTCAGCTGAAAACCACATGGGGCGATTTGTTGCAGGGACATGCCCATTCGATGAAAGAGGCGCTGGACGCCGAGGTCAGTCACGCGCTGAAACTGCATCGGGATCACTCTGCTGACGCTCGCGATGCTTACACAACAGCACTTCAGCAGTCCAGTCACGTCGTGGTGCAGCAAACAGAAGTGTTGCTGGCAACGTTCGAAGAACGCATCGTTACATGGCAGGACGCGATGATGGTCAGTTCTCAGAACTCCGCCCGCCAAAGCGAAGCGTTGCACGATTTAGGTGCGACGCTGTTGAAGATGACAGAGTCAGAAGAACGGCTGATTCAGCTTCAGAAACTGCTGACCGACAACCTGCAGGCGTTACACGTTGCGGACACAATGGAACAAACCGCCAGCAGCCTCACGGCGGCCGTACACATCCTGACGGCCAGAACCTCCGCCCGACGAGCGGCCTAAAAACCGCGGTTTCTAAAGTCGCTGGTTCCAATCGAAAGCGTAACCATACAGTCCCATGTCTCGGCGAAGTTCCAAACAGAACGCGATCTCGCTGTTCCCCTTTCTGGCAGTTCTCGTCTGCACGATGGGTGCGTTGATTCTATTGTTGCTGGTGACAACTCGTCGCATGCACAAAGAGCAGCAGCAGGCTGCGGAAGTCGCGGAACACGTCTGGGAGTCGTTCGATGAGGAATTGGCACCGATGTCTCCCGGTGCAGACGCGTTTCTGCTTTCGCTTGACGAAACACGCACTGCATCTCAGGCCGCACCGCCGACTGAGTTCTCAATCGCGTTGCTCCCACCGACACCAGTCAAAGAGGCGAAGGCTGAAGTGGAATCGGCGGACCCGTTCCACGCTGCGATGGTCGTTGCGGACAAGCAGCGCGAAGTCGAACAGTTACAGCAACAGCTGACCACAGAGCGCGAGAAACAACGCGACCTGGCCGATCGGATTGCTGCTGCAAAAAAAAAACTGCAGTTCGGCAGCAGTGAAGACACCGATTACCAGACACAAATGCAGCAACTGGCTGACCTCAAACACCAGGAAAGTGAACTCGCAGAACGACTGCAGCAAAAACAATTGGCGCTGGCACAGCTGCAATCAGAGCTCGAAGAAAGTTCAGAGACGACCGCCACGGCAGAAAGCATTCTGCGATCCCAGGAATCTGCGCTCGTCAGTTTGAGGCAGATAGCAGAAGACTCGGCGGCCCAGTCAGCGGTGGGAACGGATCAAACGGTTGTCGAGTTCACAAATTCGACCGGCACCAGACGGACTCCGATCATCGTCGATGTGACGGCTGCCGGTTTCGAAATTCTACCGTGCGGCATTCGTGTGACGCATGAAAACATGAAAGAGACGCCGGATCGCTACAATCCGCTGGTCGCTGGAGTGCTGGCGATTAACAAATACCGCAACCCACATGCCTCCAGTGTGCAGCCGTATGTTCTGTTGCTGGTCCGACCAGATGGCGGCAGCGTGTTCTATTCTGCGAAGTCGGTGTTTCAGGAGATCGGACTGCACTGGGGATACGAACTTCTCGAACAGGATCACAAGATCGCAGCGGGTCGCTACGACGCCGAAGAAACGGAAGTTGCTCGCGCCGCTGTGCTTGATGCGCTCAGTAGACGCTTTCCGGATTTCCAGAAGTATGCTGCGTTGAAGGAACAGGTTGCCAAAGAACTGGAGGCAAAAAAACAGGCGTCCACCGACTCCCGTTCTGTGACGATGCTGCCCGACGGAACAATGATCCTGCCAGGTGAGGAAGTCGCTGACCGAATTGGTATTCCCGGCATGAACAAACGCTTCTATGCTGGTGGACACGCGCCAAAAACTACGCACGGCCCGTACCAACGTGCCGACGAAACGCCAGAAGAACGCGTCGCAACGCAGCAAGAGACGGTGGAAGAAAACCGGGATGTCGGCAACCCGTTTGCGATGTTGGCCGAGACCGAAGCCAGTGACGTATCAGAGACGCGTTCTGCCGCGTCATCACCACCTGCTTCATTCTTTGATTCTCTAAGCGAAACAGCAGGCTCTGACGAAACCAGTGCCCCGGAAATGTTTCCGGGACGCTTCGGAAACGAGGCTGCAGAGACGCTGGCGGATATGCCTGCGGGGTTCCTCGATACCGCTGACATGAATCTCAGTGACGTGGCTGCGGACGATCACCGTCAGCTGCTGCGAAAACAGCAAAACCTGTCTGACAATCTTGGAATCGGCGGTCGACAAGCCAGTCAGCAGATGGCGAATCAGTCTGCGACGACGTCTGCTGATTTTGAATCGAACAATGCAAACAATGCGACTGAATTGAACCGCACCGATCCCCGCGAGCCAACCGACTGGTCCGACTCCATGACCGCAAAACATGGACCAGAACAGCAACCAATCGGTCAGGCCGGGGATTCTTCTTTTTCTGAGTCGTCCGCAAACGGGTCAGCAGCATCAGATGAACTCATCTCCGCGTCGCCTGTGAATGCGACGGCAAATGGTGGTGGTGGTGGTGGTGGTACAGACAGTCACGGAAGCGATGGTCCCGGATCTTCGCCCGGGTCTGATGAAGAATCGTTTCTGCGTAAATTCCTGCAGAAGGTTGAAGAAGAGCGTGCTGAACACAGGCCCGACCCAATGCTGGTCAGCATGCTGAACAACGCGAAACGAGCAGCTGAATCCAGTCCGACAGCGAACGACATCTTTTCGCAGCAACAGCAATCGGCCGGGGAAAAAGACGACGTCGAATTTTCCGACAATCTGCCTTCTGCCGCGTTCGGCTGGAACTCCAGCGACAGTCAGTCAAAGCCGGCACCGCAACGGCCGACCCAGCCACCACCGGTGGTCACAACACCAGAACGCTCGCAGCCACGCGCGGTTGAGACTTCGCCAGGCAGTTCGCAGACGCACTACGTGATCAAGATCTTTGTCGAGTCGGATCGGCTGACGATCGGTGGCTTTGAAACGGTAGAGACAAAAGGCTGGACAACCGACGAGCGTCTGGCACTGACGTTGGAAGCGATTTCGGAGACGATGACTGACATCTGGACAAACGTTCGCCGAGATGTTTCGCCCGCCGTGCGTTTTCTGGTTGCTCCCGGTGCTGAAGGCATTCAGCAGCAACTAACGAAGACGCTGGCGTCGATGAACATCCCCACACGCGGCGTATTTCCGTCCGGACCTGATCAGACGGCGGAGAAGTTCTTTGGCGACACAGACGTTCAATCGACGTCGCAAACGCCAGCCGCCGCGCCGGCCGCGCCGGCTGAGCCGACACCGGCGCGTCCGAGGACAGGTCGGAGAAATTCGATATGAGCCGCCGCAGAAGTGATGGCGAACAGGAATTTGGCTCCGACTCATTCCTTGATGTGATCGCCAACATCGTCGGAATCCTGATCATTCTGATCGTCGTCGCCGGCGTGAAGGTTGCTCGCCAGGCTGACGTTTCGCCGCTGGAGATCGCTGAAGCAGTAGCCGCTGAGGTTGCGGCGAAGCAGATCACAGAGAACGCCACGACCGAAACCTCACCAACCGCATGGCCGTGGGCGGTCGCTGCCACGGACAAGCTGGACCTGGCGATTCCTGATTTCGCGGACACTTCGTCCGGACCGTTTGACGTCAGCAAAGATGCTTTCGACTTTTCTCCCAACAGCGATGCGCAGCCTGAGATCGCGGAAGCGGTGGAGCAGCAACTTGCGAAGCTATCGCTGGAACTTGCTCGAACGCAGCAGTTCACTGCGGAATCAGAGGCCGAGCTGCATCAGTTGATGGCGGCGCTGCAACAGCAGGAGAACGGCGCCAGACTGCAGGTTGCGCGGTTAAACAGCATCGGTCAGGAACAAACGCGATTGATGGCCAGTGTGCTGGAACTTCAGGAATCGGGCATCAAAGTTGATACGCAGAGTGACTCGTTTGGCTCGACACTGGCGTCTTTACAAAAGCGTCAAACCTACGTTCAGAACGCACTGAAGCAGGTTTCATTCGACACCCTGCGGCTGCGGGAAATGCTGGATTCACAGGAACAAAACGAGCAGTCGGGGGATCGCCTGAACCATCGTCTGTCGCCTGTTGGACGAACGGTTTCCTCAGAGGAAGATCAGCTTCACTTTCGCCTTCACAGTGGTCGAATCGCTCACGTCCCACTGAAGGCGCTGGTCGATCGGGCGGGTGAACAAAGTCAGCGTCGTGGAAATTTGATCGGCCGCGTGCCACGTTATCAAGGTGTCGTTGGCCCTGTCGAAGGATTCCGACTGGAGTACACGATTGTTCGGCGGTTAAGATCTCCGACGGAAATCAGCCGTTCTGGCCAGCCGTACGAATTGTACACCGAAGATGTCAAAATCAGCCCGGCGGAAAATCTGCAGGCTGAAACCGTTGACCAGGCCCTGAGGCTCGGCAGTCGCTTCCGCCAACTACTGGAAAGTTCGCCGCGAGACACAACGGTTTCGATCTGGTTGTACCCGAATGAGTTTAAGTACTTTAGTCGGCTGCGAGACTTTGCCCATACACTTGATCTGCGAGTTGCTGCCTGGCCACAAAAAGACGGTGAGCCGATCGGCCTGAATCTGAACGGTGGTGGCAGCCGTTCTGTCGCTCAGTAGCCGTTCTGAGTATCGGGCGACAAGGAACCGCACAGTGTGCTACCCTGCGCGTGGCCTCCCGATTTTCGACGGTGTGGTAGCGCGATGCACCCCGACTCTCACATTTCGACAAAACGCCTGAAGCAGGCGATTAAGCTGCTGTTGTACTTCCTGGTCGCGCGCGTCACAGTTTCCATCGTCTGGAATTACCGCAGCTATCTGCCGCCGGATTTTGTGTCGGATTTTCTGCAGGGGCGTGAATCGTAGTTCTTCGGCAGGTACCAATGGGCCTTCTACGTGCACATTGTTTTCGGCCCAGTGGCATTATTGCTGGGTACTGTGCTGATTAGCGAACACTTTCGCGCAAGGCTTCCGCGCGGGCATCGAATCCTGGGACGCGTTCGAACGGTGTGCGTCCTGTTGTTGATCGTGCCCAGCGGTTTGTGGATGGCGTTTTACGCGGACGCCGGTGTGATTGCAGGTACGGGATTCGCAGCACTGTCGCTCGCCACAGGTGGTTTTGCGGTGTTGGGATTTCGAGCTGCAATTCGTCGGCGACTTGTGCAGCATCGACGCTGGATGTGGCGTTGATACCTGATGCTGTTTTCCGCCGTCGTGCTGCGTATCATCGGCGGCATCGCACTGATTGGCGGCCTCGAGACCGCCTGGACGTATCCGTTTGCAGCATGGGCCAGCTGGCTGCTGCCGCTGGCGGTGTTTGAAGTCATTGAACGCGTGCGCACCTCTGAACGTCAAAGTCCGGAAGAAATTGACGTTCTTAATCCAGCCGTCGAAGGTCGTATTCCTGGGGCCAGGTTGCCAGAATAATGAACGGCTTCACCCCATACCCCGAACCGAACTCAAACGCATAACATCAACCATGATGAAAACCAGCTCGCTCGCCGCTTTGTGCCTTTCTGTTCTCGTCTGGGCACCGTCCGTGCAGGCGCAGTCCGTACCGCCGGAGCTCAAAGGCGATTGGACGCTTGATCTGGAAACCGGCGAACCGGCGTGGTTGAGTGTCGTCGAGGACGACGGACGACCAATGGTCTACATGCGCGTCTACATTGGCCCGGATGGTCCCTATGAAGTCACAAAAGTGGTCGATGGGCGGATTCAGTTTTCGATCAAACCGAACCGAAAAGCCAAGGGAGACCGGGTCTACGCCGAGCAGGTGGTGGACATGGGATTGAAAGACGGGAAACTCGATGGCACGATCGTCCGCACGCCGAGCGACGGGAGCGAGGGACAGCGAAAGCGATTTACAGGCAAACGCATTCCGCCAATGCCGAAGACGGCGCCGGACTTATCGCAAGTCCACTTCGGGCACCCGGTTGCACTGTTCAACGGTAACGACCTGACGGGCTGGAAGACGTATGAAACTGACAAAAAGAACGGTTGGAGTGCGATCGACGGCCTATTGGTCAACACGACGACCAAGACAGACTTCAGCCCTACCGGAGCCTACGCCAATCTCAGAACGGAAGCAGAATTTGAAGACTTCTGGCTGCACATCGAATTCCTCGTTGAAGAACAACGCAACAGCGGAATCTACCTGCGCGGAATGTACGAAGCCCAGGTGGTGGATCGGGAGAGTCGGATGCAGGGGCTGCAGGGCGTCGGCGCGATCTTCGGAAGAATCGCGCCGTCGACCAACGCCGGAAATCCAGGCGGACAGTGGCAAACCTACGATTTGACGCTCGTCGACCGGCATATCACTGTCGTGTTGAATGGCCTGAAAGTAATCGACAATCAACCGATCATCGGCCCAACCGCGGGCGCCATCTACACCAACCCCGCCGCGCCGGGACCGATCTACCTGCAGGGAGACCACACCATGGTCAAGTTCAAGAACATGTATTTGGCTCCCGTCGTAAGT
>CALFOL010000531.1 GCA_937919915.1 uncultured Planctomycetaceae bacterium | reverse complement strand
TGATTTCTCGCTGCAACCTCGTCGTCCGACAGCAGCAGGTCATTAATCTCGTGGCAGTCGGTGAACACATCCATCATCTACCCCTTATAAAAAGTCGTCGTAGCCACGAACGTGTCAACAATCGGCTGCTTCTGGGGCACCGGGAACAGAATCAGGTGGAACTTCACTTCATCATATTTGAACACATCCTTCAATTTCGGGGCCTGTTTTTTGAAATACGCAGTTGCACGTTCTTTGTGATATTCTCGAATCGAATCTAGATACTCGGGCGTCAACTCCGTGGCGCAGCTGTTAACTCACACTCGTGCAGTAGGAGGATTGGGATGTTGATCCGAGGCTTAATCGAATCGATTGAATTCTTATTCGCCAATGCCTTCCTTATTTTCCGCACTGTCTCCGGCGGTATCTCCAGATCGTCCAACTCCGGAAGGTTGACGATGATCGCGTTCTCTTTTTTAAGTTTTTCCGAATCCAATGAATTGCGAACTGATTTGACGACCTTTCCGAGTCTGGCATCTTCAATATTGTTGTAGAATTTCGCTTCACCAAACCAAACAGAAAAATCGCCGTCGGCGGCCACAACGATGTGAACACTGTCGGCGCCCTTCGCGTTGTCGGATACGTTCTGTTTGTGGAATATCTTCGGTACCACAGGGAGAGCGCCGAACTTCTGCCGCATCAGTCCATAGAGGACGATCTCCGCCAATTCACTTCCAACACCGATCGCTTTCACGTCGACTTTCACGTCCATCAACCGCAAGTTTTTTGCCGCAGCTGTCAACAAAGACTTTGGCTGCCCCTCCAGTGCTTGCCGTTCACGATGTGATAGGGCGGTCTCTGCTACGTTATTCCAAATGAAGTTCTGGAATTTCGCATACCGCCACGCACCATTCTCGAAGTCATTCAGAGCACTAACCAAACATTTGTTCGCGGCAGCCTCGATTCCATCGGCGAGCCCAAGTGCGACCAGCGAATCGTCCAACAAAACATCAAAGTCCATCCGCAAATTCCTTCGCGATCGGAGAACTTCGTCATCGTGATGATTCAGCATTCAAATGCTGTCAGCAAAACAGTTTCAAGGACGCAGCTACGCACGCCGACGGTTGGTCCCTACAGGGTTAGAATAGAAATATTCAATATGGCTGTATACTCAGTGGCACAGTTCAACCCTGCCCCACCAACGTCGCTATCACGTCAACCTCAGGGGCGAGCGTGAAGGCCGAGGCGGCGGCGATTGCGGACGGGGCTTAGCTGAACAGGCCGGAACACCGGTAATGACTCAAAACCGACGTTCGACATCGCGGGCGCCGTGCAGGACTCGCACGATTTCGATTCCGTTCGCTGTGCTTCGATAGTAGATCACGTACAGCCCCACGGAGAAGCAGCGAATGCGGTTTCCAAGGTTCGGGCGTTGTTCACCCAGTTCTGGCTGGTGCGCATACGACAAGCAGTGATCGCTCATCTTGTCGAGTGTGCGATTCGCGACCACGGGATTATCGGTCGCGACGTAGGCCCAAATTGCTGCGAGGTCTTCCGTTGCCTGTTCAGAAATCAACCCTTCGGGCATTACTGCCGATCCTAACGTCCAGCCAACAGTTCCTGGCCACGTTGCTCAATGGCGGCGACGTCGAAAGGCACCTTCTGTCCCGAGTCAACTTGATCAATTCCAACCTGGAAGTCAGCTCGCAGTGCTTCCAGCTTGTCTTCACGGTCCCGTAGCAGCTTCAGGCCTTTCTGAACGGCTTCATCCTCAGACCGGAATCGCCCACTTGCCACACTGCGGGAAACAAACGCCTGAAGTTCTTCGGGAATCGTAATTGCCATGTTGTTCTGCTTTCTGGTGACCGGACGGAAACATTTACCCGCCAAAACCGGCGCTTTCCATCGAACTTTCCCCCCGCTATTTCGCAGGCATTGAGAGCTTCCGGCACAGCCGATGTGCCCGCCCATACAACTTTGCCCACGCTTCAAGTTGTGCCATCACCTCTGCGGAGATGTTACCGCCCGCGTTACCGCCCGCGTTACCGCCGCCAGTCGTTTTCAGCGTTTCCTCAAGGGTTCGGACCACTTCTTCGAGTCCTACCGAGACTGGAATGGCCCGGCAGCAACTTCAAGACGCTGCGGAATAACAATCGAAACGCCGGCGAGAACAGCTTCGGCGATGTGCGTAACCGCCCGAGAATTTCCGCGGGCAATAACCAGTTCGTCTCGACGATCTCATGTGGATCAGCGACTACTGGATCATCGGATGTCGCCAGAAACAGCTGGGTGAATTCGTTTGATGTATCGGGGCAGGCGGTGAAATCCGCAAGGTATCGCAACGGAACATTGATCCCAAGTTCTTCCTCAAGCTCTCGAACGGCAGACACCTCGTACTCCTCACCGGAACTCACATGGCCCGATGCGGAAGACGTCCACACAGACGGAAACTCTTCTTTGTCAGCTGATCGCAGATGAATCAACATGCGTCCATCAGAACGAAACAGAAAAACGTGAACGGCCCGGTGGCGCAACTTCAGGCGATGCACCTCACTGCGCGGCTTCACGTCAATCACGCGATCGTGTTCGTCAACGACGTCAAACAATTCTTCAGCGGCTGACATGCGTTATTGCTCTTCTGTGAAACCAGCGGAAGGTTTACCCCAGCCCGCGTTGCTGGCGTCGGAGCTCAGCGGCCAGCAGGTCTTCGAGAAATCTCACCTGGCTTGCAGGATCCGGGCGCTCAACATTCAGCTTCTCCATCAACGAGGAGATGACCGTGCGAGCAATTTTGTGTCGCTGCTGTTGGGGGATGGAGTTCCAGCGTTCGAGTAGTTTCTCCACGGCCTGCAAATCATTTTCTGTGAGTTTGCTGAGACCCGCAGCGTCAAAACGGAATTCACTTTCCAGCGCCGAACGTTCTGCCAGTTCGACGCGGATACTGCTGAGTTCGGCTTTGGCGTCGCTGATGACGACGGTTCCGGCCACCAAGTCGCCGATTCGCTGACTGCGAGCGGAAAGCAGCGGCACGATCCACAACAACGGAATATGATCGAGCACACGAAAAACGTTTCGAGTCAGGATGCCCGCACCATCCAGTGAAAAACCGTCCGCCTTTGCCACGCGTATGCTTACCAGACGCTTTCCCGGTGTTTGCCCCCGCAACATCAGTTCGCAGAGTCCAAAATAAAAGAAGCTTCCCAGCCCCCAGATCAACATCGCAAGGCCAAACACATACATCGCGGCTTCAGAACTGTCTTCCCCATCCAGGTCTTTAAACAGTTTTTCCACACCATGAAACGAAGTTCCGGCACAGGCCATGACCATCAGAATCGCGAAGATGGCCACCATCACCAGAATCTGATCGACAAACCAGGCAACATAGCGCGTGCCGAGTCCCGCCAGAGAAAAATTCACCCGGACATTTTCCGGCGTTTCGAATTGAAGTTTCGACATCAGGGGGGGTGCTGTCTGGTCTCTGGTTGCCATTTGACAGGTCACACATCAGACTCCCTTCGGAACAATCGTGCGACCAGCTTTTTGCTCGGGTGAGTATGAGTCATTTTGTAAGCAGTCACAAGTCGGAGTGGGACGAACTTGGCGCTCTTATTGAGCGTGGTCGAAAGTCCATTCGCCGACTCGCGCCAAACGAGCGTGAGCGACTGGATGAGCTCTATCGTCGTACAACCGTGCACCTGGCACGGGTCACAACGCGAACGCGCGATCAGCACCTGATCAATTATCTGAGCCAGCTGACTGCGTCTGCCCACAGTTTGATTTACCTCCCACCGCGCGAATCAATCTGGCGCGGCGCGGCCCGATTTATTGTGGAAGGTTTCGGTCGCGTCATTATGCGTCACTGGCGGCTCCACCTGCTGTCGGCTGTGCTGGTCATTGGAGGCGGGCTGGTTGGATTTTTTGCCGCGTCCGCTGATCCAATGGTTGCTCATGCGTTGTGGCCGGCCGGCGATGTTCGACAACCAGGCTCAACCCCTAATCAATTGCTGACAGTACTGCGTTCGGGACGTGAAGGTGGAGGCGGGGAGAAGTTTCTGTTCGCTTCGTTTTTGTTTCAACACAACCTGAAAGTCGGACTGCTCGCACTGGCCACCGGCGTCCTTGCGTCGTTACCGACCGTATTGTTAATGATCTTTAACGGCATGCTGATGGGCGTGTTTGTTTCGATTCATTATCAGGCTGGCATAAAAGCGGAAATGTGGGCCTGGATTCTGCCGCATGGGGTCACCGAATTGGGCGCGATCATGTTATGTGGGGGGGCCGGAATGGTGCTGGGCCAGGCGGTCGTACATCCGGCCTTGTACTCGCGGCGACAGAGTCTGGTGAATGCTGGCCGCGAAGCAGCCCAGGTGTGCCTGGGTGTTGGCTTGATGCTTGTGGCCGCGGCGATTATCGAAAGCTATGTCCGGCAAAGTCACTGGTCGACGAACGCTCGGCTGGCGTTCGCTGCTGCAACGGCTGTGTTCTGGCTGGTGTATTTCGCTCATGGTGCGATCAAAGAACGCGCGGCGAATCGGACGGCGAATCGGACGGCACCAGTGATTGAATAGGGCCACCTGAGACGAAGCATTGGTGACTGGTTGATTTACGGCCTGTTTCTTCACCTGAAACGTCCGTGAGGGGATAAATTTGTTGGCAATTTGGCAATCGTGCAGGTACGGCCTAAACGCTAAAGACGATCACATTCCCCCGCCGGCCGACCGAGAATCGACTCTCAACCGTCTTTTCAACCAGCGGCCGATTGACATTCCCCGTCGCGGCTCGGTAAAACACTAAGTCTAGGAAGGCGTTTCGCGTCGCGAAGACTCTGCTGATGGAAGCACCTTTGCGGATCAGTGCGACGCCGGTTGGATTCGATGGAAGGCAGCTTCCATCTCTCTTTTTGAAGCAGTCAACGGCCGGGGGGCCCTCGATGAAATCACTATTCACTGCGGTCGCGATGACCGTTTGCCTGGCTGGCCAGTCGGCTTCGGCTTGTTTCTTTTTCCCATTTTTTCCGGCACCCTGTGCGGGAAATTCGCCGTGGGGCATGGGTTGGGGAGCGGGATACAGGCCTGTCAGTTACGGCTATCAGAATGTCGGCTACGGCCGCAGCTGCTGCAACACGGGATGTGGCGTTTACTCCGCCGGTTATCAAAGCTATTCAGCACCGGTTTCCTATGGAAACAGCGGATGTGGCACATGTGCTGATACCTTCGGAAGCTCGATCGGGCAGACTCTGAACTATGGTGGCGGTTCGGATTGCGTCGGCACAGAGTCAAGGGGAACTCCGCAACCAGACGACAAATACAATGCTGACCAGCCAATTCGCAATTTCCCCAAAGAAGATGGCGATGATTTTGGAGCAACTGGTTCTGCCGATGAGACATCGGCAGAACGACGACGACGTCTGGATCGCGAACGCGAAGACCTCCTGCGACGCCAACAGGAATTGGATCGGGAAGAGCGTCAGAAACAGCCGGAAGACAAGAAAGAGCCATGGAGTCCGACTCCCCGCGCAGGGGAACCTGGCGGCAGCTTTGGCGAAGACGCTCTGGACCCACTGGGTAAACTCCCCCGTCCGAACCCAGTTGGTGGTGCTGCAGGTTCCGACCCGCCGCCCTTTAGTTCCGAGATCTTTGGTGGTGGCCGTAAGGTGCCAATGCCAGAAGAACCGGCCAGTGACGCCCCGGTCGATCACACATCGCAGAAACCGGAAATGCCGGAGATCGATGAAGCAGCCGAGCAACCTGCAACCGAGCAACCTGCAACCGAG
>CALFOL010000530.1 GCA_937919915.1 uncultured Planctomycetaceae bacterium | reverse complement strand
TGCACCAGTCAGCAGTAGCATTCGAAAAAACTCGCCCACGCGACGACGACTTCCTGTTCTCCATTTCGCTGGCCGGTTGAAGTATTGCAGGACTTCCTGAACTCCTTCTTCCTTAAAGAACGTGACTCGATGAAATCCAGCCGGTTTCTTGAGATGCGCGATTGGGTTTGATTCCAGCAGCTCTTCTTCTTTCACTCCATGATTGAAGGCCGCGGAAACAATGATCATTGGGTCTCGCTTCGTGTTGTCGGACTTCCATGAGGCATGCTGGTCAACCCACTGCCGAACATGCTTTCCCTTGAGATTCATCACTGGCAAGGCACCGCAATATGAGCAAGAGTCGTTCATCGTCCGAGTGCCGTTGTCGATGTGATCAGCGGTTGCAAACGCCTTCAGATGCTCAAGGTATGCATCTGCCACGTTGGCAACGAGAATAGTGCCCTCGAAATGAGTCGCAGGTATCGAGAGCTTCAGGCGAGCAATTGCCAGCTCCGCATCAGCCTTCATGTCTTTGCCTTTGATCGTACGCCCGGTCGCGTCACGCATCCGTGTACGTTTTCCGTCAATCGTGGTGTACCAGCCATCATCAAATTTGCGATACCACGCGGTGCCATTCGCCTCTCGTTTTCGATTTCGTGCCATGATCGAACTTCTCCTGATTGCGTGTCTGAACAGTCGGGTGATAAGATGTTGAAGGAACGGGCATCGAGTTCGGTCGGCGAGAGGATTCATGGGCTTCCCGTCATGCCCGCTGACAGTCACTCATCACTCAACGCTACGCGGACTGGAACCACATGGACTTAGTGCAGGCAATTAGTGCAATGGGCTTAATCGCCCTTCCACCACTTCACGCTGCAAACCCGGTCAATGTTGCAGCCTCCGAGGAAGTTCCGCGTCGCCCCAACATTATCGTGATCTATGCGGATGATCTCGGGTATGGCGACCTTTCCTGCTACAACCCGGAAGCCGCGTACCAGACTCCGCGGCTGGATGAGATGGCGAAGCAGGGAGTGCGGTTTACGGATGCTCACAGCCCGTCAACGATTTGTTCGCCCTCGCGGTATGGGCTGTATTCCGGGAACCAGATCTATCGATCAACGGGCCGCGGTGGCGGAGCGTGGGAAGGACCAGGCGGTCCGAGCTATCTGAAACCGGACACGCTGACGGTTGCTCAGATGCTGAAAGATGTTGGGTACCGCACAGGTGTCTTCGGGAAGTGGCACGTTGGATTGACGTGGTTCGACAAGGACAACAAACAACTCGGCGGCGGTTTTGAAAACTCGCTGCTGATCGATTACGAAAACAGCACGCCGCTTATTGATGGACCGAACGAACGCGGCTTCGACGAATCGTTTATCACACCGAATTGCCCCAACACCGATCCACTGTACGTGTACATCCAGAACGGCATGGTGGACGTTCCTGCGAGCCAGCGGCACAAAGCAGACAGCCTGCCTAACCTCGGTGGAAAGTGGCGTTGGGACAACGACGAAGGCTGGATGTCGCCCGGCTACGACTTCATGAATGCTGACCTGCTGTTCTACCAGAAAACAAAAGAGTTCATTACCGACCATCGCAGTAAGTCGCCGGATCAACCATTCTTCGCTGTGTTCTCCACACAAATTGCTCATGCGCCTGTGCTGCCCGCTGAGGAATTCAACGGGGCGACAAAAGCGGGACCTCGTGGTGATTTTGTCTGGGAACTGGACGTGCTTGTCGGACGTGTGCTGGATCTGGTGCAGGAACTCGGTATCGACGACAACACGCTGCTGCTGTTCAATTCGGACAATGGTGCGGAAACGATTCACTTCGATTGGATGCAGCGCGATCATCAACATGATGCAAGCGGTGGCTGGCGCGGCGTAAAGCGTGACGGCTGGGAGGGCGGTCACCGGATCCCATTTATTGCTCGCTGGCCTGGACACATCCCGGCAGGTCGCGTGTCGCATCAGATGACGAACACAACCGACATCTTCGCGACGCTGGCTTCCGTGGTCGGCTACGAGCTGCCCGATGCCGCCGCCGTCGACAGCTTTGACATGCTGCCGACGATGCTGGGGACGCACGATGAGACGCAGTCTATTCGTCCGCACATGTTGACTCAAAGTTTTCGCGGCGAATTCCAGATTCGTCAAGGTGACTGGAAGTACCTGGACCACATGGGGTCAGGTGGAAACGGGTACGGAAAAGGAATCATGCAGCCGTACGCTCTGCCGGAAATGGCGCCTGATGCAACCGGGCAGCTCTACAACCTGCAGACGGATCCTGGCGAAACGACGAACCTGTTCTTCAAGGAAGAAGCCAAGCGGAACGAGCTTCAGCAGCTGCTTGGCAAACTCAAGACATCCGGGCGAAGCGCACCGCGAGACCGAAAGCCGATCGCGTCTCGATAGGCGCCCGCTGTCTCGAATGCACGCACGTGCCGGCAGTTTCTGCCACCTTGTAGTTTTTCCAGGCAATCGACAACGGCAACACGTCCTGCGAGCAGTTGTGTTAATGTATTGTTCACACACTCGATGAACAGTGCATCAAAAGTCAATATCGCAAACACCCGAATGTCGAACTGAAGATTCGGTGCCGCCCATGTTCTCCGAGGATTGGACGAAACGGCTGGCGCGGGATCATCGACCGCGATTTATGTTAGCGATTCTCGGATGCATTCTTTCACCGCCTCGTAGTTCAGGAGATTGGGGGGAATTCCCGCTGGCCATTGTCGACGGACGGTCGCAGGGCGATCAATCGTTCGATATCCTAATCAGAATGAAGACTCTCCTTACGCATACCATTGGCTTTCTGGCACTCTCGTTCGGCGTCTGTTCCGCGGTCGAATCTGCCGATTCCGCGCGAGTCCGCATCGTGCTGGCGGGGGATTCGACCGTCACTGACCACGCTGGCTGGGGAGCAGGATTTAACCGCGTTCTGAATGAACGAGCGGAGTGTATCAACCTTGCCCAGTCAGGACGCAGTTCCCGAAGTTACCGTGATGAAGGCTGGTGGCAAAAGTGTCTTGAGCTGAAGCCGAACTATCTATTGATTCAGTTCGGACATAACGATCAGCCTGGCAAGGGCGTTAAACGCGAATCCGCCGCCGACGGAGCTTTTCGTGACCACTTACGGAAATTCGTCAACGAAGCTCGCTCAATCGGCTGCCAACCCATTCTGCTCACGTCACTCACACGCCGCCGCTGGAATGCAAATCACCAGATTGAGCCCACGCTGCAGGAATACGCGGACGCAACATCAATCGTGGCGGCGGAAGAAGATGTTCCCCTGCTGAATCTGCATCGTCTGACTATCGAACACTGCAACGCAATCGGACCGGAAGGTTTTCGCATCTACGAACCAATGACGGATCAGGGAGCTGACCACACGCATCTGAACTCAGACGGCAGCGATGCGGTGGCAGAAATTGTGGCCCGCGAATTAATACGGATCGTGCCGGCATTTGCAAAGCTCGTTGAGCCGTCAGCACTCATGGCTCCGGCACATCGACCGGAACAGCTTCGTAACGCTCCTTCAAATCTGCGACTTGTCGAAACAAAGGACACGATTACCGTCCTTAACGGTGCGGCAACGGTTCTTGTCTACAATTGCAAATCACCGCCGGTTCCAACAGGTATCGACGCGTTCTATCATCGCAGTGGTTTTCTGCATCCTGTGTTCAGTCCCGCGGGACAAACGGTGACGGCCGCGTATCCCTACGATCACCCCCATCAGCACGGTATCTTCACAGCGTGGGTGCGCACCAGCTGGAAGGATCGGCAGATCGACTTCTGGAACCTCGCCGGCGGCACGGGGCGAGTACTGCATCAACGCGTCGTGTCGACATTCAGTGACGATGTGTCCACTGGCTTCGAAGTCGATCTAGTCCATCGGGCCGTTCAGCCGCCGGCAATCGACATTCTGCGAGAACGCTGGAAGATTTCCGTCCGCCCAACCGACGGTTCGTTTCACTGCTTTGACCTGGAAACGACACAGTCTGCAATCACAGACATCCCGCTTGTTGTTCAGGAATATCACTACGGCGGCGTTGCTTTGCGAGGACCCACGCGATGGCTGCAGGGGAAAGTCAAAGAGACGAACCCAGGCGAACCGGAAACTCAGGAAGGCAGCGGATTCACAAACGATCTGGGATCAGACCGTACAAAAGGGAACCATGAAAACGCTCGCTGGGTCACGCTGTCCGGAATGATCGACAGCAAGCCAGTGAACATTGCCGTGCTATGCCATCAGGACAATTTTCGAGCTCCGCAGGCCGCGCGACTACATCCATCCAAGCCGTACTTTTGCTTTGCGCCATGTGTCGAAGACGAATTTATCATCGACAAAGAACATCCGCTTCATGGGCGGTATCGCTATTTGGTTACTGACGCAGCACCAGATGCTGACTGGTTGAACGAACAGTGGCAGACGTGGTGTGGACCTGGGGCAGAATGACCGCAGGCAGACTCTGTGCCGTGCGATGATGCTCGTTCCCGGCGTTGAATTTGTTGACTCATCGACTTCAGTTTTACAGCTACCCGGCTATGGAAATCATACTCTCAGATCCAGTCCCTCCACTGTTCGACGAACTTTCGAATGGCCGTTTCGAAATCCGCCCGCTGACGACTTCAACGAACAGCGACTGCGAAGCAGCCGTTGCAATTCTTGTATACGGCCATCCCCCCGTTGACGGCGCCCTGATGGACGCGTGCCCGAATCTGAAGGTCATCAGTAACCACGGCGTCGGCGTCGACCACATTGACGTGGCAGCTGCGACCGCGCGAGGCATTCCGGTCGGCAATACGCCGGGCTGCCTTGATGCGGCGACCGCAGACATGACGATGGCTCTCATCCTGTCCGTCGCGCGCAATGTTGTCGTTGGAGACCACTTTGCACGCAGTCCTGAATTCGATCACTACCAACCCGCGCTGCTAATCGGCCAGGAAGTGACCGGCAGCACGCTGGGGATCGTCGGTATGGGGCGAATCGGTGCTGAAGTGGCCAAACGAGCAAACGCATTTGACATGCGAGTGCTGTACCACAATCGAAATCGACGTCCGGAAATCGAAGAGCTGTTGGGTGCTGAGTTCGTTTCGATGGATCAGCTTCTCAGAGAATCGGACTTTGTGTCGCTGAATTGTCCGTTGACGCCGGAAACCACGGGCCTGATCGGTGCGAAGGAGCTATTAGCGATGAAGTCGACGGGGATACTGATCAATATGGCTCGCGGTCCCGTTGTTCAAACAGGCGCACTGTGCGACGCATTGACCGCCGGTCAAATTGCCGCCGCAGGACTGGATGTCACAGATCCGGAACCGCTACCACGTGACCACCCATTACTGCAATTGAAAAACGTCATTATCACACCACACCTGGGCAGTGCATCAAACGTAACGCGAATGCGCATGATGCAGATGACGATCGACAATCTTGCGGCAGGTGTTGAAGGTCGCGAACTGCCAAATCGAGTTTGTTAATGACAGATCAGTCAGGAATAACGGTCCTTCAGGGAGACCGATTCTGGCTCGGAAGTTCCCGCGTTGATTGCGTGCACTACGATCGGCTCACCAGTCTCAAGCGTAACGTTGACTGGTTGATCGTGCGTCGGAGTTTCAACGGTTTTGCTGCTGCGTAATACGCTGTAAGTCATTTCGACGGCGAAATAGTCGCAAAAACCCCTTCCTCTGACGACCGTAGCAATCGCTCTCGCAGCAAATATGCCGAAGCGAATAGGCTACGTAACTTTCCACGTAACCGTTTACGG
>CALFOL010000529.1 GCA_937919915.1 uncultured Planctomycetaceae bacterium | reverse complement strand
ATGTGCGATTATTTGTGGGCGGGTGCTTATAAGCGTTCAATTCTTCTTTGCTCGGATGCGTCGATTGATCGGTCATGTTGTGCCTCAGGAGGTTGTATGGCCCGGTTCCGTGGCCGAAAAGAGCCCCGATGCAGTAGGACTCGGCCGACAGCCAATTAGTTGGACGAAAGAGTTCTCGACTTCAAAGACTCAATTGCTCGAATTCCTGTCAGCTCTTCGCGAGAAAACTAGAGGAAGACTCAATCAATCCATCAGACTCCTGCCGCAACTTCCTAAGAACACGAGACTTAGCCAAACACACTGCGTTCAGGGAAATCTCGAGTTCTGCGGCTACAACATCGGGTTTGGCTCCTTCCATGGCGACACGGCAGAACGCTTTCCAGGCGGTGCTTTCAAAGTGGGGTTCGGTAAGAGCCAGCAGTTGCCGCAGCACATACTGATCGTGCTGCTGGTTCCAGATCTGGCTCAATTCGCTGGCAGGATCCTCAAGCTGGACAAGTCGCTCATCATTGTCTGAATTTCCACGTGCCTGAGGACGACGATCCCGACTTTGCCAGAATTTGCGGAGCCGATTGACCAGAATCGCTTTCAACCACGCTCGAAAGGCGCCGGTACGCCCATTGTGGTCGAATCTGTTGAGATCTTTAGAGACGGCCAACAGGACTTCCTGCAGAAGGTCGTCGGTATCGGTTTCCTGAACGTCGTATTTCCGCAGCCACGTTCTGATTAACGGCGCATACAGTTCTACAAGCCGATTCCAGTTTTCGGATTCGGGTGAAGATTTGAGCCGTTGCAACAGACTGAGCGACGTTTCATCCATGTGTATAGGATATAGCCAATTCCTGCTTGTCGACCACCTCAGGGCAATGCCAGATCTTTGCGATACGAGGACACGGTATTGCAAAAGGCACGGTGAAACCGCTTTCAGCGTTCTCCAACACTATACGCGGTGGTTGAACTCGGACTACTTGAACTCGGACTACTTCCCGGGCGACTTTCCGATGCCTGTGAAGCCGTGCGGGTGCACGACTTCGAATGCGTTGATGCCGTCATTTTTCTGTTTCAGGTAGACAGTGGTGTTCTGGCCTTCCTTCGGAACCGGATCGTGACTGTTGGCAGCATCGGGGATCGTCTCGTTCGACCCCACACGTGTCTTTCGATAGTACTTCACTCGGATCTGTTGACCGACTTTGATCCCCTCGCCCTTCATAACCTCGCGCACAGCGATCTTCGCCAATCGCGTCTGCCATCTGATACCGTCGACAACAACTCCACGCGTCGTTCGGATTTCAATGACATCCCCAGTGATGATGTGCAACGCAGATTCTGTGTGAACTTTCTCGGTCGGCGCATTCCTGGTATCTCTGGCACTCTCGTACAAAGGAATCGCCCCACCACGACTGCCTAACATCAGTTCCGTGTCTCCCGTCTGTGCATCAAACACCTGGACGATACCGCCTGCCGTGACACTGATGACCTTTGTCCCGTCAGTCGTGAGCCCGACACGAACGGGTAGGCACCGTTGCTTTGCGTCCTCAATTCGCTGAGGAATCTCGTCAAGCATTTGCCTGGCTGTCTGGATCCCCTTTTGCTTCACGGATTTCAGATCGGGAATCCCTGTAAGTTCGCAGAACAGTCGCAGAGATGTATTCGGCTTTGCTGTGTCGAAAATAACGATTTCCCCTCCGTACGATCTTCCATTCTTTGTCTTCAAGCAAAATACAGGACTGTAGGACGTCGCAATGACAAGCTGTTTGGCTTCTTGATCAAAGCCAATGTCATGCACAACCCCGCTGCACTCACCCAGCCGAATTCGGTTGCCGGTCTCCAAGTCGATCAAAAACACGTTGCCAATGGACCCAAGGTTTCCACGGTATGTCACCGCGAACAGCTGCTTGCTGTCAGGAGTGAACGTCGGAGCGACGGTATTTCCCAACATCGGAATCTTGTGAAGCAGCTCATCGTTCTCGACAGACCGGACCTCAAGACTTCCACTTTCGGATACGACGCGATACCGACCATCGGGGCTGATGGCTTTCGCAAATGCTCGAGGTGCAGGAGCTTCGAAAAGCACACTGAAGTCAGCATCGAAACCGTCGTCAAAATTCTTACGATCCTGCGCGGCGGTATTTTGTGCCAGGCAAATCGCGACTGCCAAGACCGCGGCCACCGGGGCCCCGGGTCCGACTCGGATACGAAATTCTGTCATCTGGGGTGATCTTTCATTTTTCAGTTTGATCGGCAAATGCCAACCTCATGACATCACGTTGCCCTGGGTTTCTCAGTAGCGTGAATGAAGTCGGAACCGCCCCTTTCATCGCTGGCGTCCGCAGCTTTTTCGCGGTGATTTGCTAATTGGGTAGAATGGAATTGATCGTCGCGACATTTGAACGCCGCATTGAACAGACTTCTGGACGAGAGGGCGGAAAGGGCTACTCGATCCTGATGTTACGGAATTCACAGCCGGGCATCGCTTCTTTGAGCTGCCGCCTCTGCTGATCGGTCACCGTCACACCATGACACTCAACGCTTCGCAGGTTTCGGCACGGTGTAAGTCGCAGCAGGCCTTTACCGGTCGCTTTAGTGTCCTGCAGTAAAAGTTCTCGCAATCCTGTCAGCCGGGCCAGTTCCCGCAGTCCAGCGTCAGTAATCTTTTCGCCGCTAACAGTCAGCGAACGCAGAGATGAGTGATTTTCCGATAGGTGTCTCAATCCCGTATCAGTCACTCGGGTGCCCACAAGCCTCAATTCCCGTAAAGAATTAAGCGGCTTAAGGTTCTGGATCCCTTTGTCGCCGACGCCTACCCCATCCAGTTTCAGTTCTTCCAGTCCCGTTAGCGCAGCGACATCCCTGAGTCCTTCATCGGTGATCTTTTCAAATCGGATGTCCAGAGATCGCAGGCTTTGGAAGGCTGCTAGATGCTTCAGCCCAGTGTCGGTTATCGAGGAAATTCTGATTCGCGTGAGGATCAGAGAGGCGATTGGACGGCCAGGATGCTCGTCGTCGCAAAGAAGGTCACCTCGCATCTGCCGCACCCATTTCGTTGCCTCAAGTTCTTTAGCGTTTAGATCGAGAACGTGAAACCAGTCCGGGTAAATCCCCTCCAACCTGTTGTGCCGAGTCTTCACCAGAGCTCGGATCCGCTGACCTTCTTTCGGAACAGCTTTGTGCCCACCTTCCGTCGCGATTGGCAACAAAGATGGTTTTCTCTGAAAGCAATAGACGGAGATTGTTTCACCGTGTTGCGCACCAGAAGTGCGTTCCGTGTTTTCAATTTTGATCTTCACCACATATTGCTTCTGCTCAAATGTTTCTCGAACGGCGACAGACGTGACCGTTCCCCAAACGATGACCTCTGCATTCTTCGGCGAATCCGGCTAACGTTCTGCAAAAGCCGACGTGCAACCAATCGCGATGATTGTGAATGCGAACTTCCATCGTCGAATCATATTTGTCATCACAACTTTTCCTCATAGGTTTCATCCAAGGCCGATTCCCACTGGGCATCGTGGCTCGGTTCGGCCGTGACACGGCGGTAACAATCAAGACCACTTGGCTCCGATTTCTGTCAGCACTTCGTGAAAAAGTGAGGACGCCCCAGTCAGATCACCAGTAGTTTGCCGTAAAACGCAAGCAGCAAATAGGTTAAGTGACTTCAATGCGTTTAGAGAATCTCAGGTTTGGACGCGACAAAGTCTGGTTTGGCTGCCCACCTGCACTGCAAAACGTATTCGCCGGGGGCATGCGAAATAAGTTCCAGTGAACACGTCGTCAGTTCTGGCAACGCCACAAAACGACGGATTCTCGTTTCCGTCACATCGACCGATCACTCCATAGGACGTTCATTCTAGTAGCACCGGGTCACGAGCGACCTGTCTTCCGTTTATCGAAGAAGATACCTGAACCGTTCGCATCTTTCCGCGTAGTGACGACAGCATTGTCTTTTCACTCGCGAGTTGGCGTTCCGTTTCGGAAATGTCGTTCTGCAACGCCACAATTTCGACTTCCTCCTGAGCGATCATGCGGACCTGCGACTGCAGATCAGGAAGAATCGCCTCGATCATGTCACCGGCCCGCCGTAATTCGAATTCGACTGGAACTGCGTTCTGGACAGCTTCCTGTGCTGCTTTCTGTGCTGCTTTCGTTGAGGTTTGGGTGTAGCTGAAAAAGTTCGTCCCCAGCAACAGCACGCCTGCGATTCCCACGACAATTCCGGTTCCGACACCGTATTTGATCCAACGTAATATGATGATTCACTTTCCGAAAATGCCGGAAAACAGCCGGCCTGAAGCTCCCGAAACGCAGCAATTCACAGCAAATTGCGGTTCTGGTTGGGGTAGTCGCGAATCAGATACGAATGTTGCAGAAAACCCTGGAGAAATTTCTGAAGGCCTAAAATTTCCGACACAGAAGCAGTGGCTTTACAGCGAAAATCGCGGATCTGTGGCCGCGGCGTGAGCTGTTCGGCAGCAGAACGCCTGCGCCAACCAGTCCCACCGATCCACGACCGGCGGTGCGCAATGCAGGCTAGAACGAAAACCCGCTGACGCACATTACGGTCAAGGTTCCCACGATCAATTGTGTGATCAGCAGGAACCGCCAGTCGTTCGCTGGACGGTCATTCGCATTTTCCGCTGCGGCGTTTGGCTTGCTCAGGAAGCGGCCTGCCATGATCAGCAGCCATGGCGTCAGGAAACACCACAACCTGGCGGCTTCGCCCTGATTCTTGCCGGACAGCCACAATGCCCCCCACGTCAGAGCAGCCGCAATACAGAGGGCAGTGGAAACGGAATCCTTGCTCGCTGAATTTGTTGATTCTTCAATGACTGTAACCTGCGGAGACATCGTGATCAGGTCTCGAGCGGCACGTGTCGCACCTGCAATTGCCACCACAAACAGTGGAAGTCCGATTGCAAACGCCAGCTCTATCGGATTCACCAACAGCCACTTCCACCAGGTTCGTGGGAACTGGTCATAGAATCCGGCGTGGTTTCCAAGATTCATTCGCCACACGTTTTGCAGACTGCAACCTGTCGAAAAATTCCACCAGAGACTCAGCGCGACAACTGTCGCAATCGTGGTCGAAAGAATCAAGATGTCTCGTGGAAGACTCTTTCCGTTCGATTGCCATCCACGGATCACAATAAACGCAGTCAACACAGCCAATACAGGCAGGTGCGCGAGACTCATTAGCAGCCCAAGCCACAGGACAATCCCCGCTGGCACCGCCAACGCAAAAGCAGCCTGTGATCGATTTGCCATCGCGACGACTGCCAGCGCCAGCACCGTGGTGCAGGTCAGCGGGAAAAGCACGTCGGACTTTGGAGCGAAGATGGCCAGACACGGCAACGTGGCCCACAAACAACAGACCCTCCACACAGTGACGCGATCAAACAGTACGTGACACAGTAGAGCGATGGGCAGTATCGCGAACGCCAGAGCCACGGTGCTGAGTTCGCTCATGAGTTGCAGCGCGGCCAGTTCGGATGGCGTCAACGAGAGGTCATAAGGCTTGTTCGCTAACGCAATGCGATCATTCCGCTCGGCCGCTGTCAACAAGTTGGTCAGTGCGGCCGTTCGTTCGAGATACCGGAAGCTGTCGCGCGAACTGCGACGCTCGATGCTCTGCAGCCACGACACCAGCCACGGCGACGTTTCGCAAACTGTCAGGCAGCCCTTCGCCAGTAAAAACAGACCCGGGGGATGAGTACCAACGTGCAGCACCTCGCCTTCCGCCATACGAGACTCGTAGTTGGCCAGAAAGTCTTCCACTGAACGCATGCGATAAGTGGCTTCGAAAAAATATCCCGAAGCAGAGGGATCATAAACCACCCAATACGGCTTCGCCTCCTGGTGAGCCAACGGAGCCGTCTGCTGTACCCGACCAAACCAGAACCCGGTTGCAATAATTAGCATCGCATACAGCAGGCTGGTCTTTACCGGGCCGACAGATGGAATTCTGCGAACGCCGTAAACACTGATGCCAAACAGAAAACCTCCGCCCAGAATTGCCGGCAGCAGTCGCCCAATGAGATCGCCCAGGTTGATGAAGCCGACGTGTCGCTGCCAAACCCATTCGGCGTGTGCCGTACCATCACTGTTTGTTCCTGCAACCCCGAGTGGAACAACTGGCATCAATATCACCATCGCAGTGATGATAAGACACAATGCCAGGACGAGTGGGGAAAGCAGTCGCACAATAATGCCGTTATGGAGTTCAAAACTTTAAATTGGTGTCAAAGAAGCCTGGGCATCTTACTGATCCATCACGCAGTAGCGACAGCAAACCCATCGCGATGAAAAACAAGGCTGCGCTTCACGGCATTGATTGTTTGTGTGCCACTGGCTCTGCCAGTGTTTATTGTGCTCCAAAGCACTGGCAGAGCCAGTGGCACACATCAATCACGACTGGCATAGCACTGGAAATGGTTTACCGTTTCTTATGGTCGCAGCGACAAGAACGCGACCGGCTTTAAGACCCGCCAAAAAGCGACGGGATTCTTTAGTGGCTGTCGCTTCTTCTGAATGACCTACGCCGCAGGATCCAATTGCCCGAAAAGAAAAGCCCTTTGAGAACGCAATGTCTCAAAGGGCTTTCCGTTATCGCCCAAAGCCGGACGAATCAGATATTTTTTAGCCGCTCAGCTTATTTTTCAGCGTCTTCCTCTCTGCCGAAGATGATGAAACCGCCGCCACCGCCACCGCCGCTGGATGGGTTCAGGATGTAATCAGCATCCAGGGCTTTCTCGATTCGGCTCTTCGCCTGAGACAGATGAGCAGTCGTATACGGATCATGCCGGTCCGCTCCACCACCCTGGCAGGCTTCGATCTGCTTCTGAAGACCCCGCAGGCTTTCTGACGCCAGCATTGACACGGCCTTGGAAGCTGCTGAAGAGCCATTGTCCGGCAGAGTCAAGTCAATCAGCCGTTCAAGGTGTTCGCGCTGCAGATTTCGTCGCAGGCTGGAGATCATCGGTTTACGCGTGGTGAATTCCCCCTTCGCTTTATCACCCAGCTCGGACCAGATCGAAGTTGAGACCATGTTCAGTAGTTCCGGCAACGTCAGACTGTCGACATCTTCGGCAACGCGAAATTCGTTGTCGTAAACACGTTTCAGCGTTGTCGGTCGCATGATCATCGTCAGGGCAGACGCCTGCAGTCCCATGATGCGATCATGAATCGGCCAGGTCGCTTCGTCTGTCGACATGCGACTGCCGTCCAGCCACTTGTCCAGCCCCATGCTTTGAACCAACTCCGGCGTCAGGCCGTAAGCTTCATCTTTGAATGTGCGATCGATGACAAACTGCAGCGCCTTTCGCTGAGTGTCCGCGGGGACAACTTCGACAGGTTTGCGACCGTCTTTGTCACCCTTTTTGTCGCGGTAGATGTGAGCTCCACCAATCCAGTTGGCCATCATCGACACAGCTCGTGTCTGCAGGGACAATGTCAATTCGTAACCGTATCGAACACGGTCCCAACTGTCGCCGTCTTTGATGAAGTCCTTCAGCAGTCGACCACGATGATGTTCGGCCAGCGTTGCCTCATTCTCAGCATAATCCAGTGGGTTTTTGCTGAAGTCGTAACGCCGAGCCAGCGGGTCCGGACCGAATGTGTCTTCGTCTGTGGCGAAAGCCAGTTCCGGCTCGGCAACTCGCTGAAGGATTTTATCGGTATCGCCAAACGTATAGCCGTATTCGATGGCCCACATATCGTATGGCCCGATGCTGGTCATGCTGTAATCACCCTGAGCCCCATGGGCCATGATGTTCACACCGATATAGTCCATCACTGAACCGGCCAGCTGCTTCTTGCCTTTGACTTCGTCGCTGTTGACTTCCTCCAGCGTGTAAACACTTGAAGCTTTGAAGTTGTGACGCAGGCCCAGAGTGTGGCCAACTTCATGAGCGACGAGGTGAGCGATCAGAGGGCCGACAAAAGTTTCCGGCATGCCGTCGAGCTGCTGCCCCTTTGGCTTCTTCTTGTCATCCTTCTTGTCATCGTCGTCTTTCTTATCGTCGTCTTTATCGTCGTCGTCCTTTTCACCGTCCTTTTTCTCTTCCTTCGGTTTGTCATCCTTTTTCTCGCCATCCTTATCTTCTTCTTCTTTCTTCTTATCCTCTTCCTTCTCGTCCTCGTCCTTCTCATCAGCTTCCAGCATCGCCATGGTCATCTTCATCAACGCAAGGTCGAAGGACATGCCTTCCGCTGCCAGGCACATACCGTTGATTTGGCTGGTGCGGCCGAGGAGCCCATCGAATTCGTCATCACCAATCAAGGTTGTGTCAACAGAACCCATCGCATGGCCAGCGAATGGCTTGCGAGCGTCTCGGGCAATCTGTCGAGCAATGTCATTACGAACAGACGGAGCAGCCATACGAATCCGGGGATCCCAGTTCGGATGATCGGCGAGCCACGCCAGTGTTTCCGGTCCGAAGCCTTCCATTGCTACTTGTGGCAACAATTCACTGAACTGCTTGCGGTAGTGGCGAATCCAACCGTCTGTCAGGATGATGTCGGCATCCAGAATCTGCCCGGTCATCGGATTTACTCGACTCGGCCCAATCGCTGTGCCAACGTCATTGTTCAGCCAACGGACGAAGTTGTAGTTCACATCTTCCGGGTCTTTGTCCATGTGAGCACCGGACGTGGCGTCCTGGTAGTACACTTCGATCGCTTCGGAGATCCCGATGTTTTCGAATGCCTTATTCCACGCCAGGATACCTTCCCGCACCCAGCGGCGGTAACGAATCGGTGTGGTGTGTTCGATGTAGAACACAATCGGGGCCTTCGGTGGACTCAGCTCCAGTTTTGCATCCGCCTTTTCGAGTAACCAGCGATTGATATACCGCACCTTGGTTTCGCGGTCGTCATACTTCGCCAGATCTGAAAAGCTCGTCGTGAAGAAACCAATTCGCTGATCGGCATCGCGTGGCTTGTAACCCGTGCTGGCGGGGATCTCACTAATTGAATAGTGCAACTTCTTCAGATTGCCCCGACTGCTGGGCACTTCGAACGCGATTTCCACGTTGTTCTCGAATGCTTTGGCAGTTGCGATAGAAAAGATGCCAACGCGGGCAGAACTACTGATGTTGCCATCGAAGCCAAAGAAGCTGCTGGCGCTGTTAACGAATAACGCGTCCGCATCGATCACTGGACCACCGCCTGGGCCTATGGTCACAATAGGCACATCAAGCAACAGCCGGTCGGTGAACAGTCGATCGATGGATGCAGTAGCCTCTTTGTCACCGGACGCACGGATGTCAACTTGCGGCTGCATCAACGCCAGCCGTTTGTCGTACTTTCGCCAGTAGACATACATCTCACCACTTTGCAGCCCGGCATAGGCATCTCCGCTGGCCAGTGTCAGCGCAATGTAATATTTCTTGCCTGTGAAATTGCGTGGCAGTTCCATATACATCTGATTGTCTTTGGTTCGCTGATACAAAGTGTACATCGGTGTGATGTCCGCTTTGGTGACTACCTTCGTGTAGCCCTCCAGAATCTTCGCGTGCGCCGGAAAGTCGCTGGCAACACTCGCACT
>CALFOL010000528.1 GCA_937919915.1 uncultured Planctomycetaceae bacterium | reverse complement strand
GTCGCGTTGACCGGTCAGTTCTCGATCTTCAAAATTTCTCAAAAAAAACAGCAATAATCAGCGAACGGTCGACCGAGGTGCACCGTTTTAAACGTTGCTCTCAGTGCAGGCGGACCCATTGTCCCGGCTTTCTGCGACGACATTTGAATAAGAGATCCTGCCGTGCCCCCTAAAACAGTATCTCTACCCTAGGATTGATGATGAGCTAGAATGTCAGTACAAGCACGACGCACAGGCGAGTGAATTCGTTGCGATGCAGAAGATTCGCTCGCGCGTCGCGCTTGCATTTGCCCCGGTTCGAACAAGTCGTGTTCGTGTAATCGGGGCTGAGGGGCCGTAACTGTTCGGGTTTATGTTTAATGCCATCATCAGAATTTAAGTGCCCGAAATGCGCGACTCGATTCCGCGTAGACAACCAGTTTCTGGGCCGGATTGCGGCATGTCCGAAGCAGGACTGTCGACAGAAAATGAGGCTGGCGGCAAGCGTTGGTGATGTCAGCGAGTCGGAAGAACACGCTCCGGAAGAGTCTATTCAGGAGCTGCCACAACAGCAATCGGCAGCAAGGGAACAAAAGCCTGCTACCAGCGAATCAGAGGTCAGGCGACAGGAATCTGTCATTCGGAAATCCGCGGGGCTCGGCAGTTCGGTTGTCCGACAGTCTCGCGTTGAAAGACTAGCCAAGCGCAACGAAGTTGCCCGTCGTGTGCAGGCAGAGACGCCGAAGTCTACCGGGATCAATCCAATCTGGTACGGAATTGTGCTGGGATTGCTGATCGGAGGCGGTGGGCTGTACGCATTGACGACGATGCAGGGATCGCCGCCAGCTGAGAAATCGAAAGCGAAAGTGCCGGATTCTGACGAACCCAAAGAGATTCTGGTGGAAGGCGCGGATGACACGAATGCCGCCGTGACCGCGTCACGAGAACGGAAGCAGATTCCCGTCCGCATGCCAGCAAAGACCGCAAAACAGATTGCGGCTGCCAAGGCTGCCGCGGAACAGGCACAGAAGGTCGCTCAACGAGCTCAGGATTTGCAGCACAAGATCATTCCGTTTCTGAACAAACACTGCACGGATTGTCACGGTGAGGATTCACAGGAGGGTGGCATCGCTGTGCACAAGCTGGCGTCTGTCGATCAGTTCCTGACAGAACGTCGGATGTGGGAACGTGTGTATCGAATGATTGACAGCGGAGCGATGCCGCCTTCGGACTATGAACCCATGGCTGCTCCGGCGGCGCGCGAAGAAGTTGCGACGCTGATGCATGACGAACTGTACAACTTTGATTGTAAACTGGTTTACAATCCCGGACGCCCGACCGTTCAACGGCTGAATAAAGCGGAATACAACAACACGATACAGGATTTGTTCAGTGTGCAGATTTCCCCGGCGGATAAGTTTCCTGCGGATGACGTGGGCGATGGGTTCGACAACATTGGCGACGTGCTTTCTTTGCCACCTCTGCTGTTGGAAAAATACCTGTCGGCGGCTGAAGAAATCACAGACATCGTGATCGACAGTCGTGACTATTCGAAACCGTGGCGAGAAACGGTATTGGCTGAAGAGCTGGCTGCCTCGAACGACAGCCAGAGCCACAGTGAGGGCTATCGAATCCTGGCGTCACATGGGGAACTGTCGCATCAGTTTGACGTAGGTGCTGCTGGCGAATACGAAATCCAGGTGAAGGCGATGGCCGATCAGGCCGGTGACGAGAAAGCTCGATTTGCCGTGAAAGTTGGCGACGATTCGATCAAGGAGTTTGAAGTTGCAGAACACCGCAAGGGACAGGAATTTGTCTTAAAAACAACACTGAACGTCGGCATCCAAAAAATCGGTGTGGCGTTCCTGAACGACTTCTACGACGCGAACGCCAAGAAATTTAACGACCGAAATCTCGGCGTGGCCAGTATCGGATTAGTTGGTCCAATTGGCGGTGGCACACCGGTGCGGCACGAGATTCATAACCGCATTGTGACGACTGTCCCCGGCAACGGTAAGTCGCCGCTGGATGCCGCGACCGGCGTGCTGCGTCCCATTATGAACCGCGCGTTTCGTCGAGACGTCGGTGATGCCGAGGTCTTTCGCTATGCCAGTCTGGTGCGGAGGGCAGTCGATGAGATGGGCGAAACCTACGAAGGTGGCCTGGTCATGGCGTTACAGGCCGTGTTGGTGGCCCCTGACTTTTTGTTTCGCCTGGAACAGGATCCGTACGATGGTGAGTCGGAACGGCGGCTGGATGATTTCGAAATCGCCTCGCGACTGTCGTATTTTCTGTGGAGCACCATGCCGGATGACGAGCTGTTTCAAGTGGCTCGACGTCAGCAGTTGCATAAGCCGGAGGTCCTGCGACAACAGGTCAAGCGGATGCTGAAGCATGAGAAGGCCGAAGCCCTGGTGCAGAATTTTGCGGCTCAATGGCTGAATCTGCGGAATCTTAATAACGCGAATCCCAACACAGATATCTTCAAGACCTTCAGTAATGAATTGAGAAACGACATGCGTCGCGAGACGGAGCTGTTGTTTCGAACGGTAATGCAGGAAGATCGCAGTGTTGAAGACTTGCTGTCTGCTGACTTTACGTTTGTCAACAAACGCCTGGCAGAGCATTACGGAATTCGTGGGGTGGATTCGGATGAGTTCCAGCGCGTTTCGCTGCAGGGAACCAATCGCGCCGGGGTGTTGACTCATGCCAGCATTCTCACGCTGACTTCCAACCCCGGCCGTACGAGTCCCGTCAAACGCGGCAAATGGATTATGGAGAATATCTTTGGCGACGCTCCTCCTCCGCCACCTCCGAACGTCCCGGAACTGGAAGCGACCGCGAAGGTCTCTCCTGATTTGACGCTCAGGGAACAGTTGGCAAAACATCGCGAAGACCCCGGATGTGCCGCGTGCCATAAGGTGATGGATCCGCTGGGATTGGGGCTGGAGAATTTTGACGCGATTGGAAAATGGCGTGAAACGGACGAAGGCAAAAAGATTGACGCCTCCGGGAGTTTACCTTCCGGAGAAACGTTTGACGGGCCGATCCAGCTGATTGGGATTGTCCGGAATCAAAGGAAAAAGTTCTTCGAAACACTGTCCGAGAAAATGTTGACCTACGCAATCGGACGGGGGACTGCGTATTATGACAAATGCACGGTCGACGAATGTGTGCATCAGCTGGAAAGCAACGGGAATCGTTTTTCCGTACTTGTGGAAACCATCGTCACGTCTGATCCGTTTTTGAAAAAAACCGCTCCTGAAAAAGTGGCTGCGAGATAGAACTATGACACTAAATCGTCGAACAATCCTACGTGGCGCTGGCAGCATCGGCCTCTCATTGCCACTCCTGGAAATTATGCAACCAGCAGTTGCTGCGACCCGTGCGCCAACGGCGCCAAATCGCATGGCGTGCATTTTCTTTCCGAACGGTGCGATCATGGATCGCTGGAAGCCTAATGGCACAGACGGCGCGTTTGAGCTGAACGACACGATGAAGTCATTGCAGCCTCACAAGGACGATGTGCTGATCTTTACAGGACTGACGCAGCATCATGCGCGAGCCAACGGTGATGGTGGTGGCGACCACGCTCGCAATGCCAGTTGCTTTCTGACCGGAGTCCAGGCACGAAAAACAGAAGGGGCAGACATTCAGGTTGGCGTTTCCATCGACCAGGCGGTTGCTCAGCGGCTAGGCAACCAGACTCGACTGCCGTCACTGGAGCTTGGAATCGAACGCGGAAAAAACGCGGGCGGTTGCGACTCGGGGTACAGTTGTGCCTATTCGACCAACGTCAGCTGGAAGTCGCCCAACACACCGACCGCAAAAGAGGTCGACCCGAAGCTGGCGTTTGAACGTTTGTTTGGCAAGGCTGAGGACGCCGAACAGCAAGCACGGCGAAATCGCTATCGCAAGAGCATCCTGGATTTTGTGAATGAAGATGCGCAGCGACTGCAAGGGCGTTTAGGGGGCGCGGATCGACAGAAGCTTGAAGAATATTACACCAGCGTGCGTGAGATCGAGCAGCGGATTGATCGAGCGAACCAGATGAGCCCCGCGGAAATTCCGGAGATGGAGTTGCCGGCGGGAGTTCCGACAGAACTCGTCGAGCATATGCGGCTGATGTACGACATTCTGATTCTGGCGTTTCAGACAGACACGACACGCATCGCGACCTTCATGGTCGGTGACGCAGGTTCGAATCGCGCATACCACCAGGTCGGCGTTAAGGACGGGCATCATGAGTTATCGCATCACCGCAGTGACGAAAAGAAGATCGCGCAAATCGCGTTGATTGATGAATTTCTGTTTGAGCAGTTTGCCGGATTCCTGACGAGAATGAAGAACGTCAAAGAGGGCGAGGGTAACCTGCTGGACAACAGCATGGTGCTCTATGGCAGCGGGATTTCTGACGGCATGCGACATGATCATGCGGACCTGCCCATTGTGCTGGCGGGACGTGGCGGCGGCACGATCAAAACAGGACGCGTCATCGAAAACGAAATCGAAACGCCGTTGAACAACCTCTTCCTGTCCATGAGCGACCGGATGGGAGCCGGGATCCGAGAAATCGGCAACAGTACCGGCCCGCTGGATCTAGCTTAGCTTTAATAATTTTGCTGGCACTCACTTCGCAGCGTCGAGGATGATCGCGCCCGAGCCGCACATCCCTTCGGCTTTCCTCACGGGGCTGACGACCAGGCTCTACGATGAGAACAGACCACCCGATTCTCCTTACTTTCCCGGTCTTCGTGGGGGACTTTTCTGGTCAGAGTGTCCTTGCCTTCCACTATTGCAAAAGTTGGTGAGTTTCCCTGGGGGGACCCTTGCAATTTGTGAGAGATGTGGAAGATAAACATTAAGGTTTGGTGAAGAGTATCACCGTACTATACATGGGGGCTGTAACTAACGAGATTTTTGAAAGGCGAATGATGTCTAAGATCAATTTCCTGAGCGTTCTAATGCTCGGTTTTTGCGTGGTTGTTGGATGTGGTGAAGGTGAGAGTGTAACTCCTGCAGATACTGACGCAGGTCATGATGACGGTGGCCCTGCGGGCCACGGCGGCGAAAGCGGATCTGGTACTGGCGGCGGAATGGCTGACCTTGCAGGTGGCCTCGAAGCTGCTGCTGGCGACGCTGCAGATGACGCAGCAGGTGCTGTAGACGGAGCTGTTGAGACCGTCAAAGAAACGGCCGCTGGCGAAGGTGGCGAAAAAGCAGCAGACGCACCGAAAGAAGCAGCAGACGCACCGAAAGAAGCAGCTGGTGCTGAGTAATGCCAGCTGACTCACTGAAACCTGCGATTGCAGTTTCGCGTGAGAAAGAAAATTTCAGGGGCGAGGTTGCCAATACGGCGACCTCGCCTTTTTTCGTCTGTACAGTTTGAAATTCGCTCGATGAATTGTAAAAACACGGTGCCGGCGCACGACATCAGTTCTTAATTCCAAATCTAAAATCGCTAAACAATGTTCCGCATTAACGAAAACTACCTGAAGCTAAAAGCTGGATACCTGTTCCCGGAAATCGGCCGTCGTGTAAAGGCATTCACCGACGCCAACCCTGACGCTCAGGTGATTCGACTGGGGATTGGTGACGTCACCGAACCTCTGCCGACAGCAGTGACCGACGCGATGAAGGCAGCAATCGACGATCTGTCAAATCGCGACAGTTTCCACGGCTACGGTCCCGAACAGGGCTACAGTTTTCTGCGTGATGCAATTGCTGCTCACGATTATCAAAACCGCGGCGTCAACGTCAGCGCTGATGAGATCTTCGTGTCCGACGGTTCTAAATGTGATACCGGAAACATCCTGGACATCCTGGGCAGCGACAACAAAATTGCCATCACAGACCCGGTTTACCCGGTGTACGTCGATACCAACGTGATGGCTGGGCACACCGGCCCTGCCGACGCAAACGGTCGCTTCGACGGCTTGGTATACCTGCCTGTCACGGCCGAGAACAACTTTGTTGCCGATTTGCCGTCCGAGTCAGTGGATATCATCTACTTGTGTTATCCGAACAATCCGACGGGGACTGTGGCGACGCGAGAAACGCTGCAAAAGTGGGTCGACTACGCACAGCAGAACAACAGCCTGATCATGTACGACGCAGCGTACGAAGCGTTCATCAGCGATGATTCGATTCCTCGATCGATCTTCGAGATCGAGGGTGCTCGTGAAGTTGCAATCGAATTTCGCAGCTTCAGCAAAAGCATCGGTTTTACTGGCGTGCGTTGTGCTTTCGCGGTCATTCCCACGGAACTGAAGGTGACTGCCTCCTGCGGCACAGTAGTATCGCTGCATCAATTGTGGAATCGACGTCAGTCGACGAAGTTCAACGGAGCCTCTTACGTTGTTCAACGCGGTGCTGCGGGTGCTTACACGCCGGAAGGCCGTCAGCAAATGAAGTCGCTGGTTGATTTCTATATGACGAATGCCAAACTGCTGCGTGAGGGCTTGCAGAGCGTTGGGATCACTGTCTTCGGTGGCGAGCACGCTCCGTATGTGTGGCTGCAGACACCGAACGGCCTCAGCAGCTGGGACTTCTTTGACCTGCTGCTGTCGAAGGGGCACCTGGTTGGAACACCAGGCAGTGGATTCGGAGCCGCCGGAGAAGGCTACTTTCGGCTGAGTGCGTTCAACAGTCGAGAGAACGTGAAGACAGCTCTTGAGAGATTCAAAAGCGTCGTTCAATAGCCGCCGCGTACCGCACCAGAGCAAACTACGAATTGCTTCGGCCGTAGCTGCGTTCGCCGGAACGCGGACGGCGCTGCAGATCCGTCAGCTGCGACCACAGGACGCACTACAGGTTAACTCAATGTCGCCTTTCGCGGAGCGAAAGGCGACAACGCTGCGGCCAATTTTTTTTAACGGCCACTCATCCAGGGCAGGCCAGCTCCGGCCGCTGGCAAACGAACAATTTCCACGCCGCTGACTTCCGGGTGTGCTGCAACCTCGGCCAAAGCTTCTGCAGACGGTTCGCTGTCGAGGTTCAAAACGGCCACGCTGTCGCCGCCAGGCTGATTGGTTTGGCGGCCCAATGCCATGTTGGCGATATTGACGTCGTGCTTTCCGAGAATCGTGCCGATGTAGCCGATCAGTCCGGGCACGTCGCGGTGTCGATAAACCAGCAGTCGTCCATCCAGGAACGCTTCGAAACAGAATGGCCCCAGTTTCACCAGTCGCAGGAACTGGCGGCCAAAAATCGTTCCGGATGCTTCGAAGTCACCTTTGTCTGTAACAACTTTGACCGAAATCATCGACGCAAAGTTTTCAGATTCGCCGGTCGCGGTTTCCGTCAATGTGATACCGCGAGACTTCGCAACTGATGTCGCACTAATGATGTTCGCGTTGCCGTCCAAAGCGGATTCCAGCAGACCGACCGCAAAGGCGGAAGTCATCAGCCGAGTCTTCTTGGCGGCCGCTTCGCCGCGGAAATCAATTTCTGCAGATTTGACGGACCCCTGAATCATTTGCGACGCCAGCAGACCAAGCCGGTAGCTCAGATTCAGATAGTGCTTCAGGTCTTCCATTTCAGCACCGGAAACCGGAGCCATATTGATAGCGAAACGTATCTCGTTGTTCACCAGATAATCGGTGATGATTTCGGCGGCTTCGACGGCCACGCCTTCCTGAGCTTCATCTGTAGAGGCTCCCAGGTGAGGAGTCGTCAGCACTTGAGGCATGTCCACCAGTCGACGATCGACGGGTGGTTCCTGAGTGAACACGTCCAGCGCGGCGCCTGCAATGTGACCCGATTCGATAGCGTCGGCCAGATCGGTTTCGTCGACAATCCCGCCGCGAGCACAGTTGATGACACGAGCGCCTTTCTTCATCATTGCGAGTCGTTTGGCGTTGATGATGCCACGCGTCGCGTCGATCAGTGGCGTATGGACGGTCACGTAATCGCAGTCTTTTACCAGATCGTCAACGTTCTCAACGTATTCGATACCGTACTCAGCCGCTTTCTCTGCAGAAAAGAACGGGTCGTATCCCAGCACGCGCATTTCGAACGCCACGGCTCGCTGAGCAACCGTCAGGCCGATGCGTCCCAGTCCAATAACGGCCAGAGTTTTTCCGGACAGCTGACTTCCCTGAAACAACGTCTTCTCCCACTTGCCGTCCTTCATACTGGCGCAAGCGGGGCCGATGTTGCGAGACAACGCCATCATCATTGCAAAGGCATGTTCCGCAGTGCTGGTGGTGTTTCCGGTGGGAGTGTTCATTACCAGGATACCGCCTTTAGTGGCGGCTTCGCTGTCGATGTTGTCCGTGCCAACGCCAGCTCGGACAATGACTTTCAGTCGTTTCTGACCTTCCAGAACGGCGGCGGTCAGTTTTGTTTTGCCGCGGATAATGATGCCGTCGACGTTCTGCAATTCTGCTTTCACCTGTTCCGGCGAAAGATCGACCATCACGACGGGCTCAACTTCCGGAGCGTTTTTGAGAATCTGCATTCCTGCTGCATGCAGGCCGTCGGTGATCAAGACTCGGTACACGGTATTTGCGCCTCATTTGGCTGCCGGAATCGGCACCAACCCGTACAGATCGCCGGAAAACAGTTTGTCTTCTCCGGGATTCGGCCAGAACGATTCTGGCTCGTTGTTTGCAATAGACCGCGTGTTTTATGGCAGGTTCACCGGGAAAACAAGACGATGCCCAATGACGATCAAGGTTTCGCGTATTTGGATGCGGTGTGCCCCGCTTGCGCCCCGCTGCCGATACCACTTGACGCTCGGAAACGCTGTTGTCGCCCTACAGCGTATTACGCTGATTTGTGGCCGCGGGGAAGGCATCTCGATGGGTGCAGAAAGCCTACTTCCGCGAGCGAGTACCGTTCACAACAATAAGTAAACTGCTCTAAACGGAGCCCGAAAGACACCTGGACAAATTTTTCCGGGGCACTGGCATCTGCCAACGAAAAACGGCTTACTTATGGCTGTGTTCTTCACCGGGAAATTCACCGGCCCGAACTTCCTGAATGTACTGTTGAACGGCGTTCACCGATTGCTCTCGCAGTCTTGCAAAGTGCTTTAGGAATTTCGGCTTAAAGTCCGGAGTCAACCCCAGCATGTCGGGGCCGACCAGTACCTGGCCGTTGCATCCCGGTCCGGCACCGATGCCGATGGTCGGAATCGTCAGAGCCTCTGTGATTCGTCCAGCGATGTCGGCTGAAACCAATTCCAGCACAATCGCGAAAGCTCCCGCGTCTTCTGCAGCTCGGGCGTCATCCAGCAACTGCTGTTCGTCACGCTGAACTTTTCCCATCCCGCCTAATTGGCGAACCGCTTGAGGCCGCATGCCGACATGAGCCATCACCGGGATCTCGGCCCGCATGATCGACCGAATCGTCTTCTGCTGGATGCTGCCGCCCTCCAGCTTGATGGCGTCACACCCGGTTTCTTTAATAATGCGGCCGGCATTACGAACAGCTTGTCGAGGACTGACCTGATACGACATAAACGGCATGTCAACAACGACCATGGCCCGCTTTGTGCCACGCATCACCATCTTGCCGTGGTAGATCATCTCATCCAGCGTGACGGGCAGCGTGCTGGAGTGCCCCTGCACCACCATGGCCAG